>JBFGQG010000094.1:0-10038 GCA_041564295.1 Anaerolineales bacterium
CGACCCGCTGCAGGTTGATAAGCGGTTTCCGGTCCGGCAGGGTACGGCGGCCGATGAACAGCATGTACAGCACGCCGGCTATGAGGAGAACGAGGCCGAGCGGTGTGAACGAGAAGAAGTTGAAAGGTGCATAGCCGTTCTCGTGTAGCAGGTCGCTGACGATGATGTTCGGTGTGGTACCGATCAGGGTGTTGGCGCCACCGAGTAATGCGCCGTAGGCCAGCGGGATCAGCAGTTTTGACGGTGCGATTTTCGCCGTACTGGCCAGGCTGATGATCGCAGGAAGGAGCACGGCAACAGTGCCGGTATCGCTCATAAATCCCGAGAGGAGTGCGACCGCCAGAATGATGACGACGAGAAGCCGGTTCGGGTTCTCTCCGGCTATGTGGAGGATTCGCCGGCCGATTGCGCCTGCAAGGCCGGTCTGCATCACCGCCCCACCGACGATAAACAGGGCGGCAATCGTGAGTACGGCCGGGTTGGAAAACCCGGAGAGGGCCTCGTTCGTCGTCAGCACTCCGCTGAGCATCAGCAGCACCACCATCCCCAATGCCACGACGTCTACCCGGATCCATTCTGTTATGAACAAGAAAATAGCAACGGCCAATAGCCCCAATGTTATCCACATCTCCGTCGTCATGCCAGAATTGTACTACCGTAGGGACCTTCGCAAGGTTTAAACCTTGCGAAGGTCCCTCAAAACACACCAATTTTCTGCTTTGACCGTATGTTATACTGGTTTATAGAAGCATAAACGCGTGCCCGGTGGGGGGAAATTTGCAGTCATATTCAGGCCGGCGCAATATCCAGGGGGATAGGGAAGTTAATGCCTGTCCCCTTTTCTGATCCTGAGGTATGCAGCAATGACGATCAGGCCCATCCAGATTCGAAATTTCCAGGATGCGCTGTCCAGCGTTTATCTTGAAAAGCCCTGCCAGGTGCTTCCAAACGCGCTATGGAAAACCCGCGCAAGATTGGGAGAACTGGAAACGAAGTACACGCTGCAGGACGCACTCGTTTCCCAGCTCGCAATCTGGAGTACGAAAGAACTCTTTACATTCTGGACTCGCAGCCGCAGTGCAGTAGATTTTCCCTTCAACCAATTTTCAAGTTCTAACCTGCTGCTCGTTCATCAGGATTACATTTCCGGCGTCGACCTCAACGCGTTCACCGAACGTAAATGCTATTTTCGCATGCGATATTCCGGTGCAACTATGCCTGAGGTGCCTCCAGGGTGGCGGATTCGAGAAGCTGCGCCGGAAGATGAAACTGAAGCGGTTGCATCATTTATCCGCCAGTGTTATCCGGGTTTGCAGGTGTCCGCCGAAACGATTCGGAAATGGGAGAATTATCCGGTTCACGATCCGTCGCTGTGGGTATGGGTGGAGAACGCAAACGGACAGGCGATGGGCCTGGGGATTGCAGAATTTGATGACAGGATCAATGAAGGTTCGCTCGAGTGGATCCAGGTGTTGCCGGCATACCGGCGCATGGGTGTCGGTTTGATCCTGGTGGCTACACTCGTCCGCAGGTTGAGACCCCAGAGCGTATTGATCACAGTCTCGGGAAAGATGGGGGATAGCTCCCGGCCTGACCTGCTCTACAGGAAGTGCGGATTCGTGGGGGAAGATGTCTGGTGGGTGCTCAGGCGGTTACGACCCGGTTCCGCTGTAATGTCGTAAACCGAATAACCAGATGCGATAACTCAAGGCAAACAGCACGACTGCCACCAACGGCCCGGCCCAACCAAGCAGCGGTGTGATATCTCGCCCGAGCAGATAGCTGGCCGGATAGAATGACGCAAACCCGTACGGGATCAACCAGGTCAACAGGATCCCGATAGCCTGGGGATAAATTGCCAGCGGGAACTTCGCGAATTCATGTGTTTCAAAGACCACGCGGATGACCGGAACCGAATCCATTACCCAGAAAGCCGATACGCCAGTAATCAGATTGAGGGATATAAAGATCAGGCCGCCGGAAACCACAGCGATCACGAGGTAGACGATCTTCGGTATGGTCCAGACGATTGCAACGCTGGGCGCAGCAGTGAGCACAAGCACAAGTCCGATAATGAAGTTGCCGATCCCGTCGTGACAGAACCGGTCCGCCAGCAGGTGGAAAAGCGGGTCGATCGGACGGACGAGGAAGCGGTCGAACAGGCCTGTTCGCACATAAGACTGCCCGAGAGTCCACAAATTGTCGGCGAACATGTGGTTGATCGACTTGGAAAGCGTCAATAATCCATAAATCAGCCAGATTTCAGAAAGCGTCCAGCCGTTGAGGTCCGGTACCTGCCGCATCACGACCCAGATCGCTAAAATGCTGGCTCCCTGCATGAAAATTGTCGAAGTGGAGCCGATCAGGAAGTTGACCCTGTATTCCATCAAGATTTTGAAGCGCTGCCTCAGGAAATCCCCGTACAGGCCGAGATAGCGAACCATTTTCAGCCTCCCTGCACGGTCACTCGCCGGACGGATATGCGGAATACAATGCGCGACAGCACGCCCAGAAGAACAAGGCTTCCGAGCTGGACGAACCAGATCGACGGTGCATCAGAAACAGGTAGTATCCCGCTGAGCAGGCCGACCGGCATATAGAGGGCCTGCGCAAACGGAAGAATGTTGGCAATCGCCTGCAGCCAGCCCGGCATCATCACGAGGGGGACGAGCGCGCCGGAGAAGAATGTCGCAATGCCAAACCGCAGCACCGTCAACCCCCAGACTTCCGTCGTGTAAAAGGCCAAACAGCCCAATAGCCAATCGAAGAAGAAAAGGACGGCGTTACCGAGTACGAGCGTCACAATAAAAGCCAGCCACACCAGGGGATCAGCCGGGAGCTGGAAGCGGAAGAGGATCCAGGCAAACACGGCAAGCGGGATCTGTGTCAGGAACGAAATGAACATCCAGCTCAAATTGCTGACGTAATTTGCTGCCTGGAAGTCCAGCGGGCGCAGCAGTTCAATTCCGACCTGGCCGTCGCGCAGCATTTTACCGAAAGAAAACAATACGTTTGTAGACTGGGCGGAAGGCAGGAAAATCTGGGCCAGGATGATGTAATTCAATGTCTGGGTCAGGGAGAGGCCTCCGATCGTTGCCTGGCCGGCATAAACAGCCTTCCAAAAAGCGACGAAGATGACCAGGCTGATGCACTGGACAAAGAACTGCATCCAGACCCAGATGCTGTAAGCTAGGAACATCTTCGGCACCATGGCAGCGAAGGTCCCATAAATCGAAACGGTACGCCGCAAGGTCCGGATCATTTTGCCAGGGCTCCCCGATAGATTTGCTTGACGATCATCGAAAGGTCTGGTTCGGCGAGGGAGAAATCGAGCACTTCGATCTGCGTCATGACGTCTGCCGCGACTTTGCTCGCAGAGGTGAGCGTCCGGTCGAACCTCAGATGGAGTTTTCGGTTACCGTTATCCAGGATTTCAACTCCCTCTGAAAGTTCGAGACGGGCATGGTCGGCAGCGGTCTCAAATGTGATCTCACGGAATTTACCGAATCGGTTTTTAATCGTTTCGAGCGGCCCGTCGTAAATCAGTCTACCGTCGTCGATAATCATGACACGTTTGCAGAGCTCTTCGATATCGCCGATATCGTGCGTCGTCAGGATGATGGTGGCCCTGTTCTCCTGGTTCTGCAGACGGATAAACTCACGTATACGCTCTTTAACGATCAGGTCCAGGCCAATGGTCGGTTCGTCCAGATAGACGATATCGGGTTCATGGATCAGCGTAGCAGCCAGTTCGGACCGCATTTTTTGCCCGAGCGACATGCTGCGGATCGGGATGTTGAGCAGCTCCCCAAGATCGAGCGCATCACAGTACTCATCCAGCAGGCTCTTATAACGCTTCGCCGGCACCTCGTAAATTTTGGCAATCATATTGAGAGACTCAATAAGGGCCAGGTCCCACCAGAGCTGCGACCTCTGTCCAAAGACCACGCCGATACGGCGGGCGTTCGCGACGCGCTCGCGGTGAGGGTCCCGGCCGAGGACGCGTACTGTCCCACCTGTGGGCACGAGAATCCCTGTCAGCATCTTGATCGTTGTGGACTTGCCGGCGCCGTTTACGCCGATGTAACCGACCATTTCTCCGCGGTTGATCTGAAAGCTCACTGCGTCCACAGCGACCTTCTCGGTGTGATGGGGCCTGACCAGCGCCTTCACTGCTCCCAACACGCCCGGATCTTTCCGCGGAATGTTGAATACCTTCGTGAGGTCTCTCGCTTCGATGACGACCATGGGGCTAATGATACCAACGAGTCAATGAATCAGCGAATCAGCGAGCATTGCACCGCTGACTCGCTGATTCGCTGACTCGCTGGTATACTTCCCCTCCGCCTGATAATCGAATCTGAAACAGGAGAAAACTACATGTCCGATGCTGTTGAACTTTGGGAAACACCACAGGCAGAAGAAATATACATGTTTGCCGGGTGGCGGCAGTGGGCCGACGCCGGTTCAACCTCGTCCGGTCTCCCACAGTATCTGATAAAGCGCATGAAGGCCAGGCCGATCGGTCGGGTCCGCACGGATGGGTTTTATCTCTTCCAGATCCCCGGAACTCACGACCTCGTCCGTCCGGTCGTGAAATACAACGAAGGCCTGCCGATCTCGCTTCAGACGAACGAGAATGATATCTTTTTTGCAGGGGATGAAAAGCGTGGGTACGTGTTTTTCTTAGGCGATGAGCCGCACCTCAATGTTGAAGAGTATGTCGCTGCTTTCCTGGATATCAGTAAAAGACTGAATGTCAAACGTATTGTGGCTTTCGGCGGAGTCTACGGAGAACTGCCGTACGATAAGGAACGGATGATCACGGCCTCCTACAGCCTTCCCGGGCTCAAATCTGAGATGGAGAAACTGACCGTCAACCTTACCGAATATCACGGTGGTGCAAGCATCGGATCGGTCATCTGCAAGCGCGCCGGCGAACAGGAAATCGAGTATATCTCCCTTTACGCTTTCGTGCCTTCGTATGAGTTTTCGTCCAACCAGCTGATGGGGAACAGCATCCGGATCGAGAACGATTACATGGCATGGCTGGGCCTGATGCGGCGCGCCATCTTCATGTTAAAAGTGGACTTTGACCTGCAAGATCTCGAAAAGAAATCTCGCAAGCTTTTGCGTGCTGTTGATGCCAAGATCGAAGAGCTGGAGACTTCGTCGCCACAGCTCGAGGTCCGCGAATACCTCCAGAAGCTTGCAGAGAATTTCAAAGAAGTGACATTCAATCCGCTGGACGAAGTGTGGGAAGAAGAACTCCGGCGCCTTTTCGAGAAGTTCGATGATGATGAGGATAAGCCAGCTGAATAGTTCCAGGCCTTGTCCTTATTTTTTCCTTGCAGTCCAAAAAAACGCATATCACTACGACGCAGCTTCTTAGCATTCTCGCTTGACGGCGCGATTTGCTTATGCTAGTATGATTTTGCTCGGGTAGGATAACTGCGCCGATGTTTTACTGGTCCTTGCGGCAAATTCGCAAGGATTTAAAGTATGGCTCAACCAGGTCATAACCAGGCGAACCGCAGAATAAGCCGTCCCGAAGGTATGAGAGAAAAGGAGAACCCGATGAAACCAAAACATATACGGATGGGTCTGCTCTTCATCCTCGCTGCGCTCCTCGCAACAGCCTGTAGTGGACCGTCCCGATCGGCATCTACGCCAGTTGTTGTCCCGGGGCAGAATACGGGGGAAGCCACAGATGACCAACCAGGCCAGGCCGCAACGGATGCGCCAAGCCAGGTCGAAACCTTAATGGCCGGTTCCTTTGCCACGATGACTGCCGCCGCCATTGAAGCCGGCAGCACCACCGTACCCCAACCAGAACAGACAACCACACCACAGGAGATCCAACCACCTGTTGAAAACCCAACGGCCGTCCCTGCCACCCCGACTCCGAAACCGCCCGATCCGACGCCGAAACCGAAGGCGGACTGTACTTCGCCGTACACCGTCAAGAAAGGTGATTGGGTCTGGAACATCGGTCGGCGCTGCAATATCGACCCGAATTCGATCATTGCTGCGAACGGTCTTGTGTATCCATTCATCATCTATCCGGGTGATATCCTGATCCTTCCGAGCAATGCACCGCCGTTCAAGGGACCCTAAGGCACGGGAACCTGAACATTTATCAGCTGCCGGCGGGGAGTCGATCCCCGCCGGTGTCTTATCTCCCTGAATGCGAATCAAAACTAAATCCTCCCGAGTGGTCTATTCCGGTCGTGTGTTCAATCTGCGCAGCGACCGGATACAGCTTCCGGACGGGCGATTATCCACCCTGGATATCCTCGAACACGGCGGTGCGGTCGTGATCGTCCCACAGACCGCCATGGGCGACTTCTTGATGATTCGCCAGTACAGGCATGCCGCGCAGACCATGCTGTTGGAATTCCCGGCAGGCACGCTTGAACCTGGAGAAGATCCCCTGGTCTGTGCGCAGCGCGAACTACGCGAGGAGACGGGCTATTCTGCAAAGAATTTCGTGAAAATCGGCGGCTTTTACCTGGCTCCCGGCTATTCAACCGAATATCTGCACGTTTACTTTGCGTCCGGCCTTGAACAATCGCCGCTTCCGAAGGACAGCGACGAATGGTTGGATGTCGAGACGCATTCCATGAGCACGCTCCTGGCGCTCGTTGAGGAAGGAGGATTGGAAGACGCAAAGTCGTTGGCTGCTTTTTTTCTCGTGACCAAAAGTCTTGACAAGACCGGTATTGATTGAAAACCAAATTTTTTTTCATGCTTGTCCACCCTGATTGAACATGCTATAATATCGGCGCTGTACCCACATCGTCGTTATTCATTCAACCCCACTTCGAATGTACTAACCACTTTATCAGAATGGCCCGAAATTTAGGGCGCGGGGGCTTGTGGTTTTTCGTTCAGGCCTGAATTTCCAATAAGAAATCATCAAATAAGCTCGTTCACGAAGATAAAAGTTTAATCTCCCGCCGGGTTTTTCAAACAACCTGTTCCAATCCGAATTTTGACCCTATAGTGATGGGAATTTCGCGCTGTTCGAAAGACCTAGCAGGCAAAATTTAAAAAGAAAAGAATCAAGATATGAATTTGACAAAAAATGCTATAAGTGCTGAATTAGAAGACACCTCTTTGACCGATTTGCGTTTGCGTGCAAAAGGTCTCGACATCCCCAGGGCATCTCGTCTTAAAAAAGAAGAATTGATGCTGCGCATCCGGCAGGCTGAAGCAGAACGCGAAGGCCAGGAGATCCGCGGCGGAATCCTGGAGATCATGAACGAAGGGATCGGTTTCCTTCGAACCGGGCACTACCAGGGCGGGCCGAACGATATTTACGTATCCCAGACCCAGATCCGGCGCTATGGACTTCGGAATGGTGACCTCGTACTCGGTCATGTGCGTCCGCCGCGCGATTCTGAACGTCATTACGGCCTGCTCAAGGTTGAAAGTGTGAACGGTCTTGCTGCAGAAGTAGCGAAACACCGTCCTGTATTCGAATCGCTTACACCGATCTTTCCCGAACATCGCTTTGACCTCGAAACGGACCGCTTTACACTGTCTACCCGCGTGATCAACCTGATTGCCCCGATCGGTCGCGGCCAGCGTGGCCTGATCGTATCCCCACCGAAATCCGGTAAAACGACCATCCTCAAGCAGCTCGCCAATGCCATATCGACCAAGTACCCCGGCGTCCACTTGATGGTAGCCCTCATCGGCGAACGTCCCGAAGAAGTCACGGATATGGACCGCTCCGTCGATGCCGAAGTGATTTCATCCACCTTCGATGAGCCGGTCACCTCGCACGTCCGGGTGGCCGAAATGGTGCTTGAACGGGCCAAGCGCCTGGCGGAAATCGGCCGCGATGTCGTCATCCTGATGGACTCGATTACGCGGCTTGCACGCGCATACAACC
This sequence comes from Anaerolineales bacterium, assembly GCA_041564295.1. Taxonomy (GTDB): domain Bacteria; phylum Chloroflexota; class Anaerolineae; order Anaerolineales; family JABWBV01; genus DATDOR01. The sequence continues at coordinate 7,901 of JBFGQG010000094.1, forward strand.
TTGTTGTCAATCCTTCCGGCCGGACGCTGTCCGGCGGCATCGACCCGTCCGCCCTGTACCCGCCGAAACGATTTTTTGGCGCGGCGCGTAATTTTGAAGAAGGCGGCTCGCTGACCATTATTGCCACCTGTTTGGTCGATACCGGCTCCCGCATGGATGATGTCGTTTACGAAGAGTTCAAAGGGACGGGAAACATGGAACTCCACTTATCCCGGAAGCTCCAGGAACGCCGCATTTACCCGGCGATCGACATCGAACGCTCTTCTACTCGCCGTGAAGAACTGCTCCTCGGCCCGGACATCACCCCGCGCGTCTGGCTCATGCGCCGCATGTACGGCCAGATGGTCGGCTCACCGCCGAATGGCGCTGGCCTTGACATAACGAACGCCACGGAAGCCATCCTCTCACAGCTTGAAAAGACAAACGATAATATTGAATTCCTGGAAACGCTGACCGATTCCATGTAATCATTGTGAACGAAGAAAATAATCCTCCGGAAGCCGGTCAACCACGTGGCGCGGGACCTGCTCCGGAGGCTCCCCCTTCTCCTAAACCCAGACCCAGCCTGTTAGATGAAATAAATTCGCCAGGGACGGCTCCTCCTGCGCGCGCGAAAAATGCTGCCTCACCAAAAGTTTCACATCCGGCCAGGGAGCGGAGCGAGGAATCTTTGCTCGCGACCGGCATGACCAAGAAGGAGGCTGCTTCCGTCAAGTACTCAGGGGCAGCTTCCAGGGGGACGAACGCGCCAGCCACGCCTGTCAGGCCGAATGCGTCAACATGGAAGGCCATGCTTATATCTCTGGTTTCCTGGGGCATTGCGTTGGGCGCACTCGGGTTCGCCGTTTACCTGTGGCAAACGCAACCGGTTGCAGCCGCGCAGCAGCAAGCCCCAGCCACGCCACGTCCGACTGCCACACCCAGGCCGGAAAGGTCTGATCCGGTCGCGGTTGATCTCCCCGCCATGCCTGCGGCTGTAGAATCTGAAGCGCTGCAACGCGCGGTTGAAGCGCGCACGGTGATCCCCAACCGGCCCCGGACAACAACCGTTCTGTACGTCGTCGATAGGGGCGACGCTATATTCTCCATAGCCGACTCTTTCAACGTCAAGCCGGAAACGATCCTTTGGGCAAATTACGACCTGCTGAACGACAACCCTGATTTCCTTGAGATCGGCATGGAATTAAACATACCGCCGGTCGACGGGGTGTATTACCAATGGGCTGAAGGTGATACGCTGGAGAGCGTTGCGGAACAATTCGACGCGAAGGCCGAAGATATACTTGAGTTCACTGCGAACGATATCGACCTCGCGAACCCGGTGATTGATACCGGGCAGTGGGTGATGATTCCTGGTGGCGAGCGCGAATTTCGCCAGTGGTTGATCCCGACGATCAATCGCGGCAATGCGGGTGTCAGTTCACTGGCCCTCGGACCGGGCGCATGCACAGGCAGCTATACCGGACCGGTCGGGTCCGGGGCGTTTAGATGGCCTTCGTCCAACCATACGATCTCTGGTAACGATTATTGGTCCGGACACCTGGCGATCGACCTGGGCGCCGTCCCTGGCGACCCGATCTACGCGTCGGATGCCGGTGTGGTCGTCTTTTCTGGTTGGGCAAACGGCGGCTATGGGTACACCGTCGTCGTGGACCACGGCAACGGGTACCAGACTCTATATGCACATATGAGTGGCGTCAACCTGCCCTGCGGGGCAGGTGTCGGTGCAGGCAGCGTTGTCGGATCTGCGGGGAGCACAGGCAACTCGACCGGCACGCACCTGCATTTCGAAGTCCGCTTATATGGTGGTTTTATCAATCCCTGGTTCGTCCTCCCCCCGCCGTAGCAATCCTGGAGAATACGTGGCGGACGATATGTGCGTCTGGTGTTCGACTGTTTGCTTGATTTTTTTTGTAACCAAGATTGTTTATATAACTGCCTAGAAAGGTGGCGAAATGGTAATGCAGTTCATCCAGGTTGCGAAAAACAAACAATCGCTTCAATTACGTGATCTGCTTCTCGACGGGGCCGATCCGAACCAGCGTGATGAAAACGGCGAGTCGGCCCTCAACTGGGCTGCTCAACTTGGGCATACGCCTATCGTGAAAGACCTGCTGGCCGCCGGCGCCGACGTCGAG
>JBFGQG010000095.1:0-10023 GCA_041564295.1 Anaerolineales bacterium
CCCACCGGCTTCGTAGGCAAAACCTTTCGCTATGAGGTCCCTGTTCATCCGGATAATATTGTCGATTTCAGCCGTTGCACGCGGCTGAATGTCCGGGAGAAGAACGTTCATATCGATTAAATGGCGGTTGAACTGGTTGATGTAGTCTTCGGCAAGGACGAGCGGGTCGATCCCCATTTCCTTCGCGCGTGTGATGATTTTGTCATCGACATCGGTGTAGTTCATGACATGTATGACATCGTAACCGCGATATTCGAGGTAACGACGGATGATGTCAAAAACAACCACGGACATAGCATGCCCGACATGGGCATCGTCGTAGACGGTCGGACCGCAGACGTACATACGTACGGAATTCGGATCTATGGTTTCGAATATTTCTTTCTGGCGAGTTAAAGTATTGTAGATACGGATAGGCATTGAAACCTGCCGGCGAACTTTAGTCTTCTTCTGTATCCGGCCGGGAGAATATCATGCGGCCTGCGGCTGTTTGCAGCACTTTCGTAACGGTCGTGGAAATTTCCTTGCCAAGGTAAAGACTGCCGTTCTCTACTACGATCATCGTGCCGTCGTCCAGATAACCCACGCCCTGGTTGTATTCTTTTCCTTCCTGGATGATCTCGACAACGAGCGATTCGCCCGGCAAGTAAACTGCTTTGACCGCGTTGGCCAGTTCGTTTATGTTGAGAATGTTCACACCCTGCAGGTCTGCGATTCGGTTGAGGTTGTAGTCGTTGGTGAGAATAGAGCCACCGGTTTGCTTGGCCAATGCAACCAGCTTGTCGTCAACGGTGGAGATATCTTCAAAGTCAATGTCGATGATCTGCAGGTCAACCATTGGTTCTTTTTGCAGATTTGAAAGCACTTCCATTCCACGGCGGCCGCGTTGGCGGCGCAGGGCGTCCGACGAGTCGGCGATATATTGCAGCTCAAGGAGCACGAAATGCGGAATAATAAGCGAGCCAGGCAGGAACCCGGTCTTCGCGATATCTTCAATCCGGCCATCAATGATCACGCTCGTATCAAGAACAATCGTTTGTTTCTGAACGGTCTCTATCCCCTTTTTCGCCGCGCTGATGCTCGTAGCAGCCTGGTCTTCTGTCCGGATGGCCTGGAAGATGTCCCTTTCTCGGGTTGTGAAAATCACAAAACCGAGACTTCCGCAAAGTACTGCAACGGTTACAGGTAAATATCGTCCAAACGGCGGCGGCATTAACGATATCGGATAAGAAAGGAGCGCGGCAATTACAAGGCCGACGACAAGCCCACCAAGGCCGGCAAATAGCGTACGGGTTGGGGTGAGACTGATCCTGTGCATGAGGGACCGCATGGGCCTCGTCGAGAAAAACGGCGTCAGTACGAGGCCAACCAATGAGCCCACGAGTCCCATCACGATCGGCGTGAGATAAGGCGGACCGAAAAGGCGGTCCCCCAGGTAATCGCCGAAATATATTCCTGCTATCGCGAATATCGCCATACCGATAATGCGAGCAAAAAAATCAGTACTCATGATAAATCCTGTGTTTTTATTTTCAGTTCTCATTTCCCAAGAAGCCTGCATCCGCTTCCAGCCGGTTTCAGGCAGATTTATGATTAGCGTTTTACACCGGCACGACTGCAAGCCAACAAAATCAATCCTTAGTTCGACCCTCTGTTCCTTTCAGCATCCCAACCGAGTAATATTCGTGTACCAAGTTTATCATGATCACCGCGAGTAGCAACCCAGGAGTCGGAATATTTCCTCAGGCGAGCATAATAGCATGCGGTACTGCTGGAGTCAACAAGCTGCAACCCAAGCATGTCTATGCAGGTATGCCTGTGATCGAAACCAGGGAACTTAATTGTACTGAGAATCCGCAGTTGTGGAGCATTTAGTTTATATGAGTAATCCTGAACATGACTAATTTCCCATATAATACATTAATTTAACATTTTTTTTCATTAAATGGACAGTTAGAAAAACGAGCCGGCAGTAACTGCCGGCCCGAAACTCGAATTTTGATGAAATCAGCCTGAATTGCCGCGGATTTTGAACAATCGACCGAGCAAGCCATGTTTCAGGGGGATGTGCCGTTTGACCATGATCACATTGACCTGCGTATTTTCGGCGATGCGCTGTGGGACGGAACCGAACAGCCGCTGCTCTAAAGGCCGCTCTTCAGAAGCACCGATGACGATTTCATCGAAACCCTCAGAATGTTCGAGGATTTCTTCTGCAAGGTCTTCTTTTTTACTGCGAACCACCCTGACGTCGATCGGCAGGCTTCCCAGCGAAAAGTCTTCAATCAGAGAAGTGCGTTTCTGTTCGATTTCGGCCTCCGTATGGCCGTTGCGGACGAGATGGAGGAGGACGATTTCCGCCGGCGTGCCCGTCTGTGTTTCTACGAATTGCGACTGGGTCAAAGCAATTTCAATGGCCCTCATGGAATTTGCGCCACCAGCGACCGGTACGATGATCCGCTTCGGGAGGATCGCGCCGCGCACAAGCCGTACGATCGCCATATCGCAGGGAGGGTTGGAGGACAGGATGTCAATCGTCCGGCCGAAAGAGGAGCCCGGTGTGTTCGCGATACCCGTCCACTTGACAAGAATCAGGTTGGCCTTGCGCTGATAAGCGGCCGATATTATCGAGCTGGACAGTTTACGGCCGAGACGCAGTTGGGTGCGGATCGGGACATTTAACTCCTGGCCGATTTCGATCGCTTCCTCCAGAACCGGTCGGCCCTGTTTAAGGAAGGCACGACCGTAACCGATTTCGAGCGGCTGCGGGACGCGGATGACATGCATGGCGAATACTTCACCATCATTTGGACCGGCCAACATCGCCGCCATACGCGTCAACTGGCGCGCATCCGGCCCACTCGCGACGGGCATGAGGACGCTGTAACCCTTTTCAGCGATCGTTTCTTCAAGAAGAATGGTGTCCGCTTCTTTTGCGGCCTCCTCTTGTGCACCAAGGTTGCCGTACACCCAGATGCCGAAAACAGTCCAACCGATCGTCACATACCAGGCTACTGGGCTGACGCTGAACAAATGCACCGACAGCAAGAGTTGTATGCCGATCGTGATGTAGGGGATCACCGGTACCCAGGGTACCCGGAAAGAGCGTTTCAGGTCCGGTTGGAGTTTTCGCAATCTAATTAGGGAAAAATTCGTCAACAAGAAAAGGACGAGAAAGGTCAGCGAGGCACCCCCGGCAACGTCTTCGATCGGGAGTGCAATCGCAAACGCCACAATCAGGAACCCGCTGACGATGATGGCGATGTGCGGTGTACGGCGCTGCCGGTGAATCGTGGAAAAGTAACCTGGCAGGTCACCGCCGCGGCCCATCGCGAAGGAAACGCGGGAGCTGGAATAGACGGTCGCGTTAAGCGCAGACGTGGTCGATGCGAGTCCACCAAGGATCATCGCAAGGGCGCCGAAAGGCATGATCTTCTCAGCCGTACGTATCATAGCCCGTTCACCGTTTTCTCCGAGGAACTGCCAGTTCGGAAGGTTAGAACCACTATCCAGCGCACCAATGGATACGAATGCGACCAGCAGGTAAACGAGGACCACGACCGCGATGGAATAGAAAATCGCGCGCGGCAGGTTCTTCTCAGGCTCGACAAGTTCTTCACCGCTCTGGGCAATGATTTCGTAGCCTTCGAACGCGACAAACGTCAGCGCCATAGCCGCCAGCACGCCACCAATTCCCATTGGCAATGGGCTGGGGCGGTTCATAAACTCATCTGCCCAGTTCGGCATATTGGACATCGCCATGATACCGAAAACAACAAGCGCGCCCAGGACGACGATCTTGAATATGGTGATGACATTCCCCACAGTGCCGGTCTCAGAAGCCCCTCGGAAGTTAATATAAAGGAAAAGGATTACAACAAAGGCAGCAATCAGTTTTTCAGCAATCTGGATGCCGGTCAATCCGAACAGGATAATGCTCGCCTCTTCTGCCTGCACGATCCCTGCCAGATTGAGCAGTTCCATGAAGAATGTGCCGAATAAAACAGCATAGAAACTGCAGGCAACGGCATGGCTGAACCAGGAAATCCAACCGGCAAAAAAGCCCCAGAACCGGCTCATCCCTTCCCGAACCCAGAGATAGCCCCCGCCCGCTTCCGGAATAGCAGCACCAAGCTCCGCATAGGTCAACCCGGTCATACTTGTTACAACACCGTTCAGGAAAAAAGCGAGCAGCAGCCCGACCGCACCGGCCTCCCCGGCCGCAATGCCTGTTAAACCAAAAATTCCGGCGCCGATCATTGCACCGACACCGATCATTGTGACATCAAAAAGCTTCAAGCCGCGCTCGAGGGTGACCGAGTGATGGCCCGAAGTACTTGGCATGGTTGTCATCAATAGCTCCTCTCAATCCAAAACATCATCGTGATTCAGACAAGAAAAAACCGGGTAGATACCCGGTAGTGGTTCTTCGCTGACCACGGCCTATAAATTACAAACGGAGGATTATACCCTGCTGTTTCACTGGCGTCTATCTGTCGATGAGGATTTTTATCAACGGCGCTAATGATACAGAAATGACCTCTTGTTCGGGCTGGTCGCCCATTGTTAATATGCGCTTAGCTTACACGCATGGAATGCGACAAAACGGTATAATCCTCTCGTCACCGTCCAGGGAGTGGTTGTGCCCCGGTGGGTGCCCCGGTCTTCAAAACCGGTGGCGGGTTGCGTTGCAGGCCGCGGTGGGTTCGACTCCCATCCACTCCCGCCTGCTTGATTACAATTAATTAAACGGCTGCGTGAGCAGCAAATTTCTGAGAGGCAAATGACTGAAGCAACTGGTTCCATCCCGTTTAACGAAATCGTATCCTCCGTCATGAATATTCAAGACGTCACATGGGGCGACCCGAAGCGAGACTATGTCGTCCGTTTTCGGGGTACGTTGACCACGGATGAAATTAACGCGCGCGATATCCTTTTCAATGCGCTGCGGCCCTACAAAACTTCAGCCGTTTTCCAGAAGGAGGAAGGTCTGACCTCCATCCTCCTGCTTCAAGACCCGATAACTGCCATTGTCACAAAAGTTTTCCAAATCGAAACAAGTGAATGGGCTGGAACTGAAAAACCGCACCTCGCAAAATTTACAGGGAAACTGCTCAAAGACTCAGTTGAAGCTTACGAAATACTCGAAAAGGATCTCCATCCGAAAAATCTCACGCCGCTTTTTCGGGTTGAGAACGGGGTGCAAGCGATCGTACTCATCAAGGGGGTCTCAAAAGCCTCCCCTTCGAACCCATGGAACAACCTCATCCTGTTTGTCCTGACTCTATTGAGCGTGATGATTGTTGGCGCGATGAATGCCGGGGCAGGCCCGTCGGCCTCCGCACTGACCGGCGATCCGATGCGGGACCTCCTGTTGATCTACGCAGACGCTTTGCGCAACGTGAGTGCTGGATTTCCTTTTGCAGCGAGCCTGATGGCAATCCTGCTCGCGCATGAATTCGGTCACTACATCGCAGGTCGGATACATAAAAGTCCGGTCACACTTCCGTACTTTCTTCCAATGCCGTTTCCACCTTTCGGTACGCTTGGGGCATTCATCCAGTTAAAAGCAGCGCCAAAGAACAAGCGTGTCTTGCATGATATTGGCATCGCCGGTCCGCTGGCCGGATTGGCAGTTGCTATCCCGATCCTGTTGTACGGCTTAAGTCTTTCAAACGTTGATGCCCTGCCGCGCTGGATCCCGGAAGGCGGCAGCCTGAGCCTGGAAGGTAACTCCATTCTCTACCTGCTCGCGAAATATGTCTCATTCGGAGAATGGCTGCCGTCACCGGCAAGCTATGGCGATACACATCCGTTCATTTACTGGTTGAAGTTTTTCTTTACGGGCAGGCCTTCGCCGCTGGGCGGGCGCGATGTCCTGATTCACCCGGTTGCATTCGCCGGCTGGGTCGGGATCCTGGTCACTTCGCTGAACCTCATCCCGGCCGGCCAGCTGGACGGTGGACATGTCATTTACGTTCTCCTCGGCAAAAAAGCACGGAAATTGCTGCCGTATGTATTGCTCGGTCTGGTCGTGCTGGGAATCTACTGGTCTGGCTGGTGGTTCTGGGCATTCCTCATCTTTATGCTCGGGCGTGCATATGCCGAACCGCTCGATCAGATCACAGAACTGGACCCGAGGCGCAGGTTAATTGCCGCCTTCGGAATCCTTGTCTTCATTCTCGTCTTCACCCCCATCCCCTTCCAGGTGATCTCGGGACTGGGCTTTTAAACGCGCAAGCAGTTAAGGGTAAGCCTCAACCAGCACCGTCACGGTGTCGATGTCTCCCCCCAGGCTGAAAAGGTCCAGAGAAAATGCCACTGCCGCAGCAATCGAGAGGTCGCCTGGCAGCAAGAGTACGCGCACTCCGAGCACCTGACCGTCCGTTCCCAGGGCCGTCACACCGATCCTGGCTTCCCGAAAAGCACCGATCACCTCGCCACGCACCTCGGCAGCATCGCCGTGTAAGTTGATTTCATATCTCGATTCAACCTCTACATAACGGGCGTCCCCTTCTGCGACAGGGATCGCAGAAGTCAGTACCGCACTCGCCTGCCCGTAATCAGGACCAATTCCTGGAAACCAGGCTGCGACGGGCACAGACTGCCCACCCGGCAGGAGGTTGACGGGGGTGATTGCAGGCCCGGATAAAAGAAGCTCCCCGGCAGCATCGTAAACGCTGATCTGCGCAGCGATATTTTCGACCGTTTCTAACCCTTTGTTTTCAAAAAGTGCAAAACACCACAGGCTGGCGTCTTCCAACGGATAACACACCGGCGCCTTCATTGCAGCAACTTCGCCGACAGGCGTTGGCAGGCCTGCACCAGGAGCGGGATTTTCCGGCAGTGGGACGATCAGGGTTTCGCCAATCGTCAAAAACTGGGGGTCGATACCTGGATTCGCGGCAAGGAGCTCTTCGAGTGTGAGACCGAATCGAAATGCCACACCGATCAAGGTATCGTCTTTGACGATCGTATAAGTGAATGGCGTGGGGGTCGGAGTCGGTGGAGGGGTCGGAGAACGTGGAGGAGCTGGCGTCTCTTCCGATTTGCCGCCTGGTTCTTGGGGAACGAACGGGGTCAATGTCACACCGGCAGTCGGCGAAGGCAGCACGGTCGCTGTTTCAGGCGCTGAACAGGCTGCAGGGGAAAGCAACAGGAAAGCCGCAAGGAGGATCGAGAATCGTTTTTTGGCGAGAGGCATAGCGCGGATTATACCTTCACCGAGCGTGACAGACTGCTCCTCTATTATGCCTATTGCGAGCGCAGAATGCCTATGCTAAACTGACCGCATGCCGACTGATGAAGCCATGTTAAATGAAGCTATCCTCGCCGCACGTGCTGGGGATAAAACTCGGGCGCGCGATCTCTTGACACGACTGCTGCAACTGGATAAGACCGTTTCAGATCACTGGTTGTGGATGAGCGCAGTGGTAGAAACTCGTCAGGAACAAATTTACTGCTTGCAAAATCTATTGAAAGTCGACCCTGGGAATGAAGTCGCTAGAAAAGGCCTCATCTTGATGGGCGAACTGGCGGTTGGATCAAAAGATGTTCGACCGGCAGTTGCCACAAGAAAAGTCGCCTGGTCCATCGACGAGCTTGAAATGGACCGGCCGCGCGGCTGGCGAGCGGTGATGGCCAATCCCGTTTCGCGGAGCATTGTGTATCTCGTCGGTGCGGTAACCGTCCTCGGATTGATCACAGGCGGATTCTTCACCTACCAGAATTTTCGTCCGGCAGTCCCGACGCCAAATTTTAATGCAACGGCTCAGGCGATTGGCGCTATCACGACCCTCACACCTACAAGTTCGCCTGTCCCAACGGCGACAAATATTTTCAACACACCGACGCCCACACCTTCCCGCCCGACCCCACTGGACTTGCTGCTGGACGCCACTTACACACCCACACCACTATATGTCAATACGCCACACCCCCAGGCCGAAGCGTTCCGATTGGGTATGATCGCCCAAACACGCGGGAATTGGGAAAGCATGGCCGACCTGATGCAGCAAACGATCGATCTTGACCCCACCGCCGCAGATGCCTATTATTACCTCGGCATTGCGCTAATGAACCTTGGCGAGTATTCTCAGGCATTCAATGCGTTCGCCGAGTCAGCTCTGGCGGATGACTTTTTCGGCCCGGCGTACCTGGGCCGTGCGCTTGCCCGGCTGGCAATGGACCCAACTGCTGATGTCAGCCGGGATTTCCAGAACGCAATCTCTCGCGCAGGCGATTTCGGCGTGATTTATATCGAGCGGGCACGCTACCTGATCGAGCGTGGCGAGTACGACAGTGCAAACGACGATCTGGAAATGGCGGCTTCCCTCCTCCCAGATTCTGCTGAAATTCCCTATCTACGGGCGCTAAGCGCTTTCATGCAACTGGATTACGAAACAGCAGCTGAACTGGCAGCCGATGCACATGAAAGGGACATCACTCACCTACCGACTTACCGCCTGCTGGGTGAAGTGGAATTTGCCTCTGGTAATCTTTCAGAAGCGGTTGAATGGCTCGAAACGTATATCCTATACGAACCTTCCGACATAGAAATGACCAGCTTACTGGCCCGCGCCCTCGCACGCGCAGGCAACCTGGACAAGGCACTGGCCATTTTCGATCGCCTGCTGGATGAAAACGAGGCGAGCCCGGACTTCTATCTCGGTCGCGGCATGACCTATCTGGCGGCTCAAAACTTCGAAGCTGCCTTCCGGGACCTGAACCAGGCAAACCGTTTGCGCAGGAATGATTACGATATTCTGCTCGCGTTGAGCATCGCGCTTATAGAAACCGGTGAACCAGGAAACGCTTACGTAACCCTCAACCAGACCCTCGAACTGGCAGAAGACCTCGCCCAGGAAACCATCGTTCGCTATTATCGCGGCAGGGCCCTGTTTGACCTTGTCAGCAATGGCGACGTCAACTCAAGGCCTGCAGCAGTCAGAGACTTTGAATTTGCAATTGACAACGCCGGTCTTCTGCCGTTGGACCTGGTGGAACAAGCGCAGACTTTCCTGGACCAGCTGAATCCGTCCCCATGATGTAGTTTCGATAACGCAAACTCGCATATTTGAGTTTCGTTAATTTTTTTTTCTCAGCAGCATTCGGTCTTGCTCAACATAACATGTCACGCTATAATCCTGAACGGTTTTTTTTCAAGAAGTATGTAAGGATTCCTGATATGCCAACATACACGTATCGTTGCGGAAACTGTGATCATCGCTTTGACCTTATCCAGCGTTTTAATGATCCGGATCCGCATACCTGTCCGAAATGCAGCTTCGAAAACGAATTGAGCCGGGTGTACAAACCGGTTGGTGTTGTATTTAAGGGGTCTGGCTTTTACGCGACAGATAATAAGTCCTCCTCTGCTCTATCCACCAACGGTGCCAAACCTTCGTCGAACGGTGCTGCGGCTGAATCGACCCCCGGACAAACCGAGAAGAATAAACCCGAAAAATCCAGCAGCGACAAATCTGCAGATACAAACTGACATCATCTCTGGCATAAAAATCTGGAATCAAAAACGGCTAATTCTGGCAATCAGCCGTTTTTTTATTACGGATACGGCCCTATCGATCCCTAAAACCCCGCTTCAGCGCTTCTCGTTTGCATAAAAAACGCTCAGGTATTAATGCTTTTTTGCTAACCGGTGTTATCACAAATTTCTTCACTTAACCTGGCTGCTTCAAGGCATTCCGAAAGCCGTTCAATCCCATGCGCGGAAGCGTTTCTCCCCCTTGATCAAGCCGAAATTGGTCTGCCCGAAATCCGCTACAACATTGCAGACGGAAGAAAAAGAATTATGCTAAACTAGGTGCGGATTGCGCAATGAATGCAATGCATCCGCAATGTTTCAGCAACCTTTACACCGTAAGTAGTGAAATTTGGCTCCATAGGTACAGTTCTCACTGCTTGCAGGCACTAATCGGAACTGGAACTGCGTCAGAATGCGAGCGTCCGCAGCCGTTTTTGAACTTATTCTGATTTATTTAAGGAATGCATCTCTGCTAAAGA
>JBFGQG010000096.1:0-9945 GCA_041564295.1 Anaerolineales bacterium
CCGGTTTGCGGGATGTTGGCAACGTAGACCATACTATCAGTCAAAAGGCGATATTCGCCTGCAAGCACGAGACGAAGGGCCGTCGTTGATTTTCCGGAATTATGTGGCGCCATCAACATCAATACCTTTCCGTTCCGGACCAGCCCTGTCGCATGCAGCATGGCGAAGCCGTTTCGAACAAAATAATTCGTGAACAGGGTGTTCAGCAGGTAACGCGAGACCAACGCCGGCTGTTCGCCGAGTTCAGGCGCGAGCAGGGCCTGCGCAAATCCTCTGCGGAGATCAGCAGCGCAATATCCCCAGGTGCCGAAATCGATGTGAAACCAATCGCCGTTAGCGGTATAGTTGATTTCAGGAAAAAGGTTCTCTGGAAGCTGGCCGGGATTCGAATCGTTAAGTAGGAAGCTGACCTGCAATTCTTTTCCTGGATTCAGGACCGGCGCCCTGGAATAAAGCGGGGCAGCCCATTCTACAGATTGGAGGGTAGGCTCTGCGCACGCTGCCATCACAATCCTGCACCCGTTGATTTCGAACGACCGGCGGTACCTCGTCTCAGATTGTCGCCTATGCCAGAAATCCTCAAACCTGTCTCTATATTGATCGTATCGTTCGTGGTGATCCATAAATTTCATTGTATCAATAACGATATAATTCCACCGTGCCGTTCTTAATGACTCCTGAAGAGAATTTCTTATGGGAAGCTGCGCGTTATTGGCGTTCGCCCGATAAAATAATGGTTCCAGATTCCCTGGACTGGAGCCGCATCGCGGAAGTCGGCGTGGCGAACCGGATGGCAACACTGCTGAAAAGAATCCTGGACGCGACCGGCGGGTGGCGGGATCTTCCGGACGGTGCGCAAAAGGAAATCCAGGACTCGGCCGAACGGCTCAGCCAAAATGCAGTCGTAATGTCCCAATCTTTGTCGACCTATCTCAAATACGCGCATGCACGCGCTATCCGGACGGTGGTACTGAAAGGCCTCTCCATTTCAAACAACATCTACGGTGACCCGGCGATGCGCCCAGGCGGAGACATTGATATCCTTGTGAGCAGGCCACAGGTAAATGCGGCGATTGAATTGCTCGAAGAAATGGACATCGGGCCTTATTGGCCAAATTTAATGGCCGACCCATATTACGAACGCCATCACCTGCACCACCAGCGCTGTTCGAGGGACCTGAAGATCTGGTTTGAAATTCATTGGGCGCTTGACCACCCATACACGTTATTGACCATCGATTACGATGCTGTTCTCAATCGCGCAAAACCCGCACGGCTCCTCGGCCAGTCTGTTTACGAACTGGACCTGCCTGATTTGCTGCTTACGCTGGTGGTCCACCTTGTGAAACATGCCGTTTATCTCCCGACAGCGGTACACAAAGAAGACCTGGCAAGAGTTATCCTGGCTGACGGAATGCTGATGTATTACCTGGATATTGCAGAGGTCATCCAAAAATACAATACAGAGATCGATTGGAACGCAGTGATCCGCCTGGCCCGCAGCACCGGGACCACAGGGTTATTCGGGCCGGTGCTGCGCGCGGTGAATATCACTTTATCAGCCGGTGTTCCAAATACAGTCATTGAGGCCTTGTCATTGGAGGAGCCCGGGCGCGTCACGAAATTTGCCATGAACCGGGTCATCGAGCGTGAAATCGCGCAATACAGCGGAGGTGCACCGAGCAGGTTTTGGGAGGTGCTGCTGGTCACAAACGGCGCTTTTATTCTGCGGCCGATACGCATTATTGAATCTGCACGATATTTTTTCCCGCACAAGGATTTCATGTTCCGCAGGTATGGACGTCACGATGCCGGTACGATGCTTGTGCATTTCGTGCGTGCTGTCCTGCAATTCAGCCGGTTTGGGATAGATTCAATTTACTTCGCCCTGGAACGCTACCGCCGGTTGAAGAAAATTGGTTACAGCACGTCCCTATTTAACCGGCTTGAACCCGATGGATAAAGCTTCTATTTCCACGGTCCTTCCGCTTAAACCGATCTTTCTGCTGCTCACAGTTGACCTCGTTGCGAACATGATAGATTACGGCTTTCATGTGTTTCTAGGGCGGACCCTTACTGCCGGTGATTTTGCCGTTTTCCAGGCAGTTAACGCTGCATTACTGGTTGCAGTTGCAGCATTTGGTGTCATGCAGCCTGTTGTTGCCCGTTTTGTTGCGGAGAAATCTGCCACGGAGATCGGGATTTCTCGCGAAACACTCAGCGTTGAAAGTGCGGCGAGGGTCAGATACTACCTGTATTGGAGCGGAATTGCAGGTGGTGTCATTGCGATCGGCATTTGGGTGATTCGGAATTGGCTCGCAGCCCGGTTAAATGTGCCACAATTTGCGGTTACCTTTGGTGCAGCAGCCGTGTTCTTTATCCTTCTACGCCCGGTAATCACGGGCGCTTTGCAGGGTTTACAGCGATTTGAGGCGTACAGCCTGGTTCGCCTGGCATTCGCAACCGGTCGCGTTCTTGTCGCCCTGGTGCTGCTGTACTCAGGGTTTAAGCTGCATGCTGCCGTGGCGGCTCTTCCGGGTGGGCAAATGATTGCGGTCTTAATCGGAACAGTATTGCTGGGAGGCGCGCTGGTCCAGAAAGAGAAAAACTCCGGTATCCGGCCCGAGCCAGTGTGGAAAGAACTGCGCCACGCGGCCTGGGCCTTTCTTGCCTACACAGCTTACACCCTCCTGCTTAACGCGGACATATTGTGGGCGAATGCCCGGTTTGCTCCACCAATGGCAGGTGCATACGCTACTGCCGCGCTTTTCCGCAGGGTTTTGCTGCTGCTTCCTGGGGCTGCGACCGTGATTCTTTTCCCGCGTGTGGCGGCCGCAGCCGTCGAAAAGCGAGTTCCTGAGAGGACCCTCTTTTTCACAACCGGTTTTGTATTGGTTACGACGGCAGCCTTGTCCCTGTTATATTTTGTGTTTGGTCCCGAAATTGTTACCTTATTTTTCAATTCGGCCTATCCAGCCGCGGGTGCGTTGCTCGGACCCATGTCGGTTGCCATTATCGGATATGCCCTTACTGCGATCTGGCTCAACGTCTTTCTGGCGACAAGACCGGGCTGGTTTGTCGGACTGCTCTGGGCAACCGCAGGAGTGCAGGCCGTATTGATGATATTAACCGGAGACACAGCTGCCGGTGCTGTGCGTGCTTTTACCGCGTCCGGATGGTTGGCAGGTTCCGGCGGGCTGCTCCTGTACGCCGGGTGGCTGAGGCCGCGCTTCAGACTGGCAGACGATCGACGATGAAGCGAAAAACCACGACAATTTTTATCCTTTACTTCGCGTTTGCGATCGGCTACAGCATTTTGATGCCCATCTGGGAAGCGCCGGATGAATCCGCTCACTACCACCTGGCCTGGTCATTTGCACGGCGTGGAGCCTTCCCTGAACCGGGCAGGAATTACGAGTCCCACCAGCCGAGGCCTTATTACTATCTCGCCGCCGGGGTTATTTACCTGATGGACCAGTACAAGCCCGAATTTTCCGATTATTTCCGACCAGAAGTTTTCAAATATAACCTGCGGGTGCGTGAACCTCGTTACGGATGGAACGCTGAAAATTACCGGTTCCTTCTGGGCGTCTATGCCCTGCGGTGGGTGAATGTGCTTTTCGGTGCGGGCGCGCTATGGCTGATCTGGTTAGCTTACCGGCAGATAATCCCGGAAAATGAAGGGCTGCAGTCCGCTGCGCTGGCCCTGGCCGCTTTCACACCACAGTTCTTACACATCATGGCAGCCATCAGCAATGATGTTTTCGGGGTTATGGCTGGAGCCGCATTGTTTTACCTGGCGACCCGGTTCTGGGACAGCGAGTCTACCGCAGCCACCGGCGCGCTGGTCGTCTTCTCCTTCCTGTTTCCGCTGACGACCAAATTGACCGTATTACCGGTCGGTGCTGGGGTGCTCGCCGCGCTTTTCGTGCGTACGGTCGTGCGTTCCTCACGGCGGAAGTTCACTCTCGCTCTTTCGGCAACGGCAGTTTTTATAATTATCGTGATTCTCGGGGCCCTGAAGGTCGCCCCGGACGGCATGGCGCTCGCCTGGAATGAAATCGTCTGGCGTCTGACCAGCTTTCGGGACGACGCATTTACCTGGAAATATCTGTGGACGATCACCTGGCAGCTCATCCGTTCGTATTGGGGCTGGGTCGGATGGCTGGCTGTTGAACTACCGCCGTGGATTTCAGTCGTTCTGACAACGCTCGGTGCAGCAGGTCTGCTGTTGAGCACGCGGATGATCGCGTCTTCCCGGCAGATATTTTCGTCCGCGCTGATGAAATTAACCTGGCTGATTGCGGTCCTGACGCTTGCGGCCGTTTTCAGGAACGGGCTCACGACAATCGCCAGCCAGGGGCGGTTCTTGTTCCCTGCGATAGGACCCCTGTCGCTGTTGATGGTCAGCGGCTGGCATGCGATATTGCCGGGGCGGTTTAAAGATATACTACCTGGATTCGTTATCGTGATTATGCTGGGGAGCAATATTATTCTTTGGCTTACAGGCGTCTTACCCGTTTATTACCAGCCGATGATTGACTGAGCCGCATAAAAATATGCTGGATAGTACTGAAACAGGCATTAAGGCCTGTGAAACGCGCCTTTGGGTGGAGAAAATAACTAATCTGGCACCTTTGACATCAATAGTGTACTGCTTACGAACCTTTCTGCTCAAATAGTCAGTTTTACAGTTCCAGTAAACAGACGTTATGAAAGCCTAATAATTAAATAGTCCTAATTCTGGTACAATGTTTTCGAAATAATCTTTTTTTTCATTTCAGGTTGATCCATCTCAGTAGGCAAGACCAATGGCAGGAGTAAATATTTAGTACGTAAACAATTGCATATTCAAGTCATTTATTCTTGATATGTTGTAGCCATTGAAAATTATTTTTTCTTCAGCACTGTGATGGATACTGGAGAAAGCGGTACAACTATCTATGTATTATTTTCGCCGGTTATTGGCTTCTATTATTTACTGGCGTTGGGGAATAGTACTACTGGCAGCGTTACTCGGTGTCATCTATTTGCTGCTTACCGAGAGCGAGAGCAATCCTGGGGTTGGTAGCATCATTATCAATTTCCCTCGTATTGTTGTGCTTCCTATACTTGCCTGGCTGGCTTTGAGCTTATTGAAAATCAGGCAGGATTTCCATACTTTATCCAAACAAAATACATTAAGAAATCAGTTGAACCAGAGTCTGAGAGGCTGTTATCACCTGAATGCAGCCGCCGGGCCCCTTTACCAATTCTTCAAGGAATTCCTGCCGATTACCGGGCTTAGTCTTCTGCAAAACGACCGTTTCTCGGTTGATTTTAAAGTTGTCGGGGATAACTGCCCAGATAAATCGCCTGGTAAAACGCTTGTAGAGTCGGACGATTTCCCGAAGATACTTGCCAACCTAAAGCCCCTTTCCGGAGTGGTGCTCCCATCCCCAGTCTCCGCCCACTACCCGGATCACGCAAATCATTTCTACCTCCTCTTCACAGACCAAAAAAATGAGGACCTGGTGCTCGTCTTGTTCTTCCCGGCTGGCGAGGCATTCGAGCCCTCGGACTTCAGTACAATACAAGACCTGATCGGCCCCCTGGGGGAAGCCATTCATCGCATTCGGCTTGAGGAAAAAGTCTCAAAAATGGAAAATTCACTCCGAAAAGAGCAGAGCCGAATCGCCCGGTACCTGCACGATTCCATCAGCGGTGATCTGGCCGTGATCGCAACCAGGCTGGACCAGTTTAGCGAGAAGGAACCACGGTCCGATTTCAAGTTGTTGAGCGACCTTGCAAACGAATCGAACCGTCGCGTTCGTGCATTGCTTTCCGAACTCCATCCTGTCAGCGAGCCACTCGAATTGGCCGCGGCGCTGTACAAGACCGCCCGGGAGATCAGTGCGCGCGCAAATTTTAAGGTCCAGTTCGACCTGATCGGTGAACCGAGAAAACTCCCAGCGCATGTAGAGCGGCAGCTTCTTTATATTTCGCGCGAGGTACTGCGCAATATCGAAAAACACACATCGGCAGCTAAAGTGATTTTCAGTTTAATCTGGAATGAAGACGACCTGACGATTGAATGTACAGACGACGGACCCGGTTTTGAAGTTTCGAAAACCCTTCAGAAACCCGGGCATCTTGGACTACGAATCATTCAGGATATCACCAGGGAACTTAATGGCAATTTTTCGATCTCTTCATCAGAAAATTTCGGAACAAAGCTGACCTTGTGGTTTCCGGTATAAGGAAGTCGAGAAAACCACATGAAATTACTCATTGTTGATGATCATATCCTTTTTCGAGAAGGCCTGGTCAATATCCTGGAGGATAACCAGGAAGGCCTGACCGTCGTTGGAGAAGCCGGCTCCGTACACGAAGCGTTAGAAAAAACGCTCGAACTTGAGCCGGATCTGGTCCTCATGGACATCAACCTGCCCGACGGCAACGGCGTTGATGCGGTCAAGACCATCCTCGCGCATAGGCCGGAAACGATGATCGTGATGTTGACGGTTTATGAGACTGACGAACTCCTCTTCATATCAGTTCGAAACGGCGCAGTCGGCTATCTTTTGAAGTCGACCCCGGCTTCGAAGCTGATCCAGTCACTGGTTGCCATTCGGCGAGGAGAAGCGGCCATCTCCCGTACGATGACCCTGAAAGTGCTCGAGGAGTTCCATCGCGCAGGCAGTCTGTATGAGCCGATGGGGAACGTCTTGAGCGCCCTGACAAATCGAGAGTTAGAAGTATTCAAGCTCCTCGGCATGGATTCATCGAATAAAGAGATCGCTGAGAATCTTACGATTTCCATCAACACCGCAAAAATCCATGTCCATAACATCCTGAAGAAATTGGAGCTTAAAAACCGGCGTGAAGCCGGAGAACTCGCTCGACGATACCGCGTCGTCCCTCCTAATACTAAACCTCCGGAGCCAAAATCTTGATAATCAAGGTGGAAAGTTTAATATTTTTGCACTTATTCACTGCATTTTCCCATAATTTTCCAAAGGGCTATCGAACAAAGATAGCCCTTTTTTAAACCCCCCGGGCTACCCAGGTTTATTGTGTCTTAGTCTGATATTGCGTTTAATAAATTCACTATGGTCCGTTAACGTTCTCTTTCGTTAAATTATTTTTTACTTATTCGTTCTCACATGATGGGTTGTGATGCGCCTTGGGAAAGCCCTTTGAAACGAGTTTTTGTATTAAGCAGTAAAGATTTGCTATCAGTAGGGGTTGCTGGGCTGTTAAGTCGCGAAATTGATTTAGAAGTGATCAATAAGAATGTTTCAGACAATTCAACTCTCGTCAATGTGATGGAAGAACTCCATCCGGTTATATTGGTGATTAACGAGAGTTTGCTGATTACTGATTTTTCTGAAATATTCAGATGGCTTAGAGATTTTCCAGAGTGGTGTGTAATAGTATTGAACGAACGCAATAATCTGCTTCATATTTATGAAAAACGTGAAGCCGCCCTGGGAAATATTTCTGACCTGATCAAAATCGTTCGAAACTGCCCTAGCCCGTCTTTTTAAAAACGAACCTGCGCTAGGGCTAAATTCTGCGCATCCATGAATACATCAAACAGCCCCTTGCAATCCGACCTGCATAATCATTATCAATGACGCCTGGTCGGTAAATACGCTTCTTGACATTTCGAAATCCTTTCGATGTCGAAAGGGCGGAGCATGGCTCCATCCGGTTGATCTGTCAACAAAGCCCCCACTGCGATAAAAAATAATGCGAATTTCAAGGCGATTATTCTGGCTAATAATGGCCTTTCTTTTTCTTGGAGTAACCGGTTCAGCTATTTTTCTGATAAACGCCAACAAGATCAAATCAGAACCGCCGCTCACCGAAGAGACTGGTATTGTCAGGGCTATACGGACCCTTTATCCAGGTGAATGGGGCGTACCCCACCCGGCAGGCCTGACTATTTCTCTCCATCTCAACCAGATTTTCACCATCGATAAAACACTTCTCGACCAGCCACCGCTGACCACCAGGGTGAGCGCCATCACACTTTACGAAGATGGTCTTGGAGAAGTGGAGCTGCCTGTGGTGCCTGGAAACCCGGTCAATATAACCTATGACGACCGCAGCAGGAGCCTTTTCCTTATCCAGGCACAGGGGACTGAGTTGGTGCGGATCAATTGCAGCGCAGACGGCGTCCCGGAGCCCAGGAGTGCCGAAGTCATCGACATCTCTCAACTGGGATTGAGCAGCGCCAGGGGTATGGATGTAGACAGCGTGAGCGGTAAGCTCTACATATTAGATGCTGCTTCGTTAGAAATTGCGATTGTCGATCCGGCAAATCCGCACGAACTGGTTCCTAAAATAAGCGTTGCCTTCATCGGCACAAATGACCTCCTCGGTCTTTCTGTTCACCCGATAACCCACAACATATTTCTGGCGAGCCCCGGTGAGAAGCGCCTTTTCGAGATCGATTTTGATCATTCGACCATTCGTATTTACGATCTTTCGAACCTGGATCTGGCAGACCAGCAGGGTTTCGATCTTGCGCCAAGCGCCGACCGGACTGATCCAGTCGAAACGATCCATCTCTATATCGCCGACAGCAGGCTCACCGACAGCGGAGAAACCATCGAAGGTCCCTCGGGAGAGATCTACGGCAGCATCGTAGAAGCGGAAATTCTCGTTCCTGTAGAGAGTTCGGACATTCCTGAAAACAACGGGGGAGGTGAAACTGGGATAAATGCAATTGCGACGCCTGCCGCGGCCGGCTGGCAATCTTACCCACCACCTTCAGCGGTTCCGGTGACCGAACAGTTTGTTGCCGCGATCGAAGTCCCTCGTGATTTTCCGACAATACAGGAAGCAGTCGATCATGCCGTGGACGGAGACCTCGTCCTCGTGGCGCCCGGTACTTACTTTGAGAACCTCCGCATTTCCGGGAAGACGATTTCTCTGGCTTCGTGGTTTCTCACCAGTGGCGAAGCAGATTACATTCAACAAACCATCATCGATGGATCCGGTAACAATGTGATCGATGTGGACCCGTCCGCCGGCCCGGAGACTACCATCACCGGTTTCACGATCCGGAACGGCAGCGACGGGATCAAGGCCGCCGCTCAGTTAAATATCCTTAACAACGTGTTCACCGGGAACCAGGATGGGATCGATTACGAATCCGGTGGCGGATTGTGTAAAGAGAATGTCTTTGAAAACAATAAGGACGATGGCATCGACCTGGACGGCGCGACCGGGGTGACCATCGAAGGCAATATCATCCGAAATAATCTCGATGACGGAATTGAAATTCGCCTTCACGCTTACAGCGGACCAGTCCTCTCGATTGTAATTACCCGGAACGTGATATCCGGGAATGGGGAAGACGGCATTCAAATTATCGATCACCCCGGCGAATCAGACCGGATATTTCACATCGAGCGCAATTTGATCCAGGACAATGTAATGGCCGGCCTGGGAATGATGGATAATGGCGAGACAAAAGAGGATTTCAGGGGAGCGAGCATACCGGATCGCATATTATTACTCAACAACACATTCGAAAAGAATGACCATATACTGGCCGGCGGCGCCAATCTCATCGCCCTTAATAATATTTTTACCGGTGCAAACCGAATCGGGTTAAAAAATGTGGACGGCGCATCGATCGCGGCGTACAATTTGTTTTGGAACAATGGGATAGATTTCGAAAACTCGAACGTGGATCCTGGCAGCACCATCCAGGCCGATCCACACCTCGTAAATGCGGTTCCCGCTTCAGACAGCCCGGTCATTGACGCGGGCACGGCTTTCTTCACCTGGAACAATGCAATCGTCCTGGATATGGATGCGAGCGAATATGCTGGACCAGCTCCCGATATTGGATTTTTCGAAAAATACACCCCATCACTCGTATTCATAGCTAACAGCGTACGCGAATAATTCCCTCGAATTTCAGGCCACCATTTGAACGCTCTACAC
>JBFGQG010000097.1:0-9942 GCA_041564295.1 Anaerolineales bacterium
CAGTCCCTGGGCTGGTTTCCAACCCGAAAATCGGTCTACGATATGGAGGGTCTGGGTTGCTCTGTAAATTTGGCAATCCGTCCGCCTGATTTCACGATCGCCGAAATTATCAACATGGCCGAATCACGTGCGCCTAATTTAGAAAATGTGCTGGCAGGCGCATCTGTTATCCCATCTGAAGCGACAGGCGTTTACGAGTCTGAATCGATCGTCGGTGTTGCAGCGCCGGTCTGGTACTCGATCTCGCTGGATGAAGCCCGTTCGCAAATCGACTCAGATGGTCTGATCGTTGGTGCGCTGTTTATAAACGATATTCCGGAGTATCCGAGTGGAGATTATGCCGTCAAATGCTGGTCTGATTTTTGTGTTCTGGTAGACCCGAGAGGCAATGAAATTGCCTATGATCTCCTGATTTCTGAGGTGCTTGAATTACCTGTGCGCATCCCGCGTGTGTCGATCGAGCCCGGTTCAAAAATCACGTGCCATTACTTCCTGATCTGGAAGTTCTGTACTCGCGTGGGATAGAGGGACTATTGACAATGGAGCCGATCATCGAAGACTTCGTCAACCGGGGGAGTGAACTGAATTACCTTTGGCGAATGGCACAGCGTGAAGTTGAGCCACGTATTCTGGCTGTTGAAGGGTTATGGGGGATCGGCAAAACGGAGTTGTTGAGCGAATTCATCGCTGAATGCCGTGAAAAACAAATCGAACTGGTGCATATTGACTTTGACGAACGGGATGCAGATCCTGGCTACATGTACGTAATTTTCGAAACAATGATTCAATTGGGCCCAGATGGCTTCGACCATATGTTTGACACGCTGCGAATAATCCGGACGCAAAGCCTGGGCGACCTGGTTCGGAAGGCTGCAGGTGATTTCGATGAGGCAGCAAAGGAGCCGCCAGAATCGCTGAACAACGCTGAAACCCGGGCTGAACAGGATGAAGAAAGAAAAAATTCTGATGAGCACCGTGAGCTGGCTGAACCTGGCCGTACAGGGGGAGTGAACATCTACGGGGGTAGAAATACATTCCGAGACGTGGCCGGTAGAGACATCAATTATTTCATTCAGGTCGTCGAAAAAGAAGATCCGTATGTCCAGATCAAGGTGCCAGGTTGGATCGCGAAGGCATTAAATATTTGCCTGGCTCAAATTTCAGCAGAACGACAGGTGCTGTTCTTCTTTGATCATTGGGAGAAAGCGGACGGGGACACGCGTAAATGGGTAGTCAGGTCCATATTCAAGTGGGCCGCCGATGATGCCCTGGGAAACTCGGTCATCGTCGTGGCAGGGGAAAAAGGTTATGATCTCGTGCCTCGCAGGTTACAGCGAACTGTACAACTCGGTATCCTCGATGACCGCTTTGTGAGGGAGTATCTTTTGAAAAAAGATTACGATCCAGAAAAGGTTGCTGCCGCAATCAACACGATTAAAGGCAACCCAATGATGATGAAATTAGCGGTCAGTCCGAACGGTTCTCCATCAAGTGACTGGTAGACCGCAGCTCTTTCAAAACTTTATTGTGATTGGTGTCTGATAGCGGAGTTTAGATGGCAGCAGGAGATCCAACCTCCAATCAAGAAGATCGCAGCGTGCTCTTCCGGCAGATGGTTGTACGAATCGTGGGTTCGCTTCCACCGGAAGTCGAAAATGCCGTCTATCTTTGCGCTGTGCCGCGTTTCGCTGATGCAGATCTCCTGGAAATACTCGTTGGTGAGGAGGAAACGCTGAACGCAGCATTGGATTTTCTCCAGCGAACTGACCTTGCACGCCTGGATATTCAGAAACGACTGCATATCCGGGCTGAGGTTCGCGAGATTCTCCTCACGCAGCTCCTACAAACATCCGAAATGGAATACAAGGACGCCCATTCCAGCGCACTGGAATACTTCACAGGCCGGAGCGCTGTGGCGGAACCGTTCGAACGGCCTGTCCTTGAACGCGAGGAGCTCTACCACCAGCTAGTCGTGAATGAGTCTGTTGCATTACGCCGCATCAATGAGCTGCTTGAGGAAATATATTATTATCGCCGGTCTGGTGCAGCTGAGCTCATGGTCGATATGGTCGTTCAACATCGCCGTCAATTAAGTGAGGAGGGCCGTAATTGGGCCAGGTACTTTAAGGCAAGCCTTGAAATCTACCGGCGCAATCGGGATTTTAAAAGTGAAACCCTTGAGAAACTGGGCAAGGAAGCATCAGATCCGCTGCTTCAGGCGTTGTCAGCATGGAAGCTCGGACAGTGGCATGTGTTCAGCCTGAAATGGTCGACTGCCGTGGCCTGTTATACGCAGAGCTTGAGCCTTCTCGAAAAGACAGAAGAAAAAATACTTACTTCCCGCGTTTGGATGTCGATGGCGATTGCCTACAGCGATCTGGCTGAGCGGAGCGGGGGTGGGACATCAGGTCTCGCTCCGCGTCCCAGCTATTTGAGACGTTTTCTTTTATTCTGCCAGCATTTGCCTTACCTGCTTCTGGAATGGCTTGTGAGGCACGTCAGTTTTCTGCCCAGGTTGTATTTTGGGACGAACTACCAGGATTGGATCATCGAACGCCTGATGATTGTGTCAAGTACATGGGCCAGACGTGCGGAGCAGTCATTTTCACAGACCAAAAGCCAATCTGAGCTGGTCGAAGCCCGCCTGACCCTTGCACGTCTTGAGCATCGTATCGGGCGCTGGTCGCGGGCAAACAGACGTTATGAATTATTAGAGAACGACCCGTTCGTCCTGAGCAGCCAATATCGATTAGCGCGACTCCGCCTGGGCCAGGGTCGTGCATCCCTGGATGAAGGCCGGCCGAAGGAGGCGATTGGATTTCTGGAGGAATCCGCAAGTATATTTCTGGCGTTCGATGACCCAGATTCAATCGGAAAATCAAACTTCTTACTCGGGCGAGCATATTACAAGGAGGGTCAAACAGATAGAGCGGTCCGCGCATTCCTGTCCAGCGCGGCCGCTTATGAAGAATCCGATGACTCACTGTTCCTGACAAGGGTCTTATGGAGCCTGGAAGAGATTGCTCAGCAGAACCTGATACCCGAAATCCTGCAGGGTGAAATCTTCGATTTTTTAGAACGGGTGCATGTGCGCCACTCTATCACGCGCTTTCCGGACAGGATTTTGAAACGTTACCGGCAGCTGGCGCTGCTTGTAGCACTACCAATATCCTATTTGCTGGTTGCGTTGATTGGTTATTTCAGTGTTTTCCTTCTATTGGGTATCGAAACCACCATATTAAACCTGATCAGCGGCGTCCAGCTCCCGGTCGTTCTTGTAACGCTTGGCCTGGGTTTCCTTATCCTCCCGATCCTCCTGGCACTCTGGATTTTTCGTGGTGTGTACAGCCTGGTCGGTTTCATTTCTGTATATATTCTGGGTCGGCAGTTGGAGCCGCTGGAACGTGAGCAACCTGCCAATATCATCATGGATCAGAATGAAATCAGAAGCTACCGGACTCGTCTGCCTAACCGCAGGTTGATACAGAGTGATTTAAATCAAAAGAGCCCTATCGAGCAAGAGCTTCGGATGGCATGGATGGATATCAAGGAAGCCTTCACAGTTGAATATTTAACGATCAGCCGCCCGATAGGATTGATCTCGCGGCTCTTTTTGCGTGATGGCGTCGATACGCTGGTCGTGGATGGGGTCGCTGGGGGATATGCATTTCTTGAGAGTGAAATTATCAAAGCTTTGAGCAGACTGAAGCCAGCGATGAGACTTCGCGTCTGCAGGTTTACCTTTCTGGAACGCTGGTCGACCTTGATCACACTTGTCCTCGCGTTCAGTCTTGCGGCGTATCTCTATTCGATTAGACAGATTGAGGTCAGTGGAGAAATCCTGGTTATCGGAGGCGTATTTGAGTTGCCGGTCGGGACCCTCGTTCAATTCACCATCTGGACAATGCTACGCGTTCTCCCGGCAGTTATGCTCTGGCGCCTTTTGCTCTTCAGGCTGAGGGTGGAGCGGGCTTTTGGAAAAGAAATCTCTGTAACCCCTACCTGGATAATTCTTCTGGCTGCGTTGATCGGAACGGCAATCGGTGTTGAGTGGATCGTTTTTTTGATTACTCCTTGAAAGGGGAACGCAATAGTGCCTCGAAGTGTATCCCGCCTGTATCTTTAACCCACTTTAAATTCTACTCCGGTCAGTTCCTCCGTCCTCTCCCACAATTTGCGCATTACCTCTTGATTATACGAGCGCCGCGTCGTGCGTCGTCTGCGCGGGTAACCAGAAATCTGCAGCAAGCCCTCCACGCCATAAAATGCCGCGCCTTCCGCTTCTGGATCAGTTGCGGCATATAGCACGGGCAGCGCACCCATTGCCGCACTTTGCCGGCTGATCATTTCGAAGAATTTCAAGCTTGCCCTGTAGAAAATATTCGGTTCTGTGTCTCGACTGGCACGCAGGTGAGTCTGGGCGAAGCCGGGATGCGCGGCCATGGCGCGCGCATCGACATCGTTTACCTCAAACCGGCGCTGCAGTTCATATGTGAACATGATATTCGCCTGCTTGCTGTGACCGTACGAAATCCAACGTTCGTAGAATTTCTCCTGGTTGAAGTCACGTAATAGCATCGGGATATAGCCGGCTAATTCGGCATTTGAGGTGACGTTGACCACGCGCGCCCCCGGCGTTGCGCTAATCAACGGCATCAGCAGTGCTGTCAGCACCCAGTGGCCGATATAGTTCACGCCGATATGCCTCTCAAATCCGTCCTTCGTTTTGCCGTATGGCACCGCCATTACACCCGCATTATTGATCAGGATGTCCAGCTTATCGTGCTGCGCAAGGATTTTTTCGGCGAAAGCGCGCACACTGGCCAGGTCGCCCAGGTCGAGGTAATGGGCGAACACTTCTCCGCCTCCCAGGGTTTCGAAGTCTGTCGCCTGTGCTTTACAGGTCTCCAGCCTGCGAGCGCACGTGATCACTGTGGCGTTCTTCTGCGCCAGAGCCTTCGTGGTTTCATAGCCGAGTCCGGACGTGGTGCCGGTCACGACGATCACCTTTCCGGTCTGGTCAGGTATGTTATCGAGGGTCCATTGTGTTTTCATTGTCAATTCCGGGGTTGCAGGTTGGTCGTGGGTCAATTTCTAATGGTTATGGATGTTCTTGTCAAGCGATGCCATCCCGCCAGGCCTTGATCACGCCCGTCCCGAACAACCTATCCTGGAACAGGAGTCCCGGTTCAAGGGCTACCCGGAATCCATGTCCCAGCAGGCATTCCACCAGGTCTTGCGGTGAATGTGCCAGGCCGTTGAACCGGTGGTATTCGAGCACGATATACCGGACGCGCGCCAGGCTTTCTTCGGACGCGTTGAGCAGGATGGCGTACTCCGCACCTTCCACGTCCATTTTCAAGAAATCAACCTGCGCCAAACCGTGAGCTGAAAGGATTGCTTCCAACGTCGTCGCCTGGACGGATTCCTGGTGCGCTTTTTCGTCCTGGAGGAACGAGCCCAGCGCACCGTTCTTGCCAGGCTGGAAAAAGGTGAACTCGCCATCTCTGTCGTAAATTGCGAGGTTCTCGATATGAAGGTTGTCGGCCCCGTTCAGGGCCTTATTTTCCTGGAGAAGCGCGTAATTCGTGGCCGAAGCTTCGAAGGCCAGCACGCGCCCATCGCACGCCTGCTGCGCTGCCCAGATCGAGAATACCCCGATGTGCGCACCCAGATCCACTACCGTATCTCCAGGTCGGATAGGAAAGCGCGTGTCGTGGTAAATTTTGAACTTCCATATTTCCCAGATCAAGAGGATGTCAGACGTATTCACGCGGACCTTGATTCTGGCGTCCTCGCTGCACCGTACAACCACTGTCTCCCTGCCCCAATGTCCGAGATAGAACCATGGGAAGATCAATTTGTTAAACCACATGAAGAATGACTGGTTTCTAAGCCGGCGTTTCATAAAGCCCTGGTCCCTTCAGAAAGATAAATACAATTCGGAGTATACATTCAACACCCTGCAACTGACCACAAAATCATCATCTTCGAACCTGGTGACGCTTATCTTGCCTGCCGGTTGACCTGCCATACCCCCAACAAAATCACCCCTCCCCCGGCGAAAGAAGCGAAAGTAACTGCCTCCCCGAGAAGTGCAGCGGCTACAGCCACAGACACGAGCGGTTGAAAATAGAGAAATACGCCCACCTGCGACGCCGGCAGTATTTTCAGCGCGTCGTACCAGGCGACGTAGGCCAGTCCGGTGCAGAAGATTCCAAGGAACAGGATGTTCGACCAGCCGTTCTTCGTAAGTGCAGAGATTTCTCCGGCATACCCTCCGCCGAAAAACTGCACTCCCGTCAGCAGCCAGCCGATCACCATGACCACGAACATCATCCGTGCGGCCGGAAGGCGTGCCAGGGCGGAGCGCGAGATGGTTGAAAAAACCGCCCAGTTCAAAGCGCTGATCAGGATCAGCCAATCCCCAACCACACCAAAACTGCCTGTCAGGACACTTTGCAGGTCACCTTTGCTGATGACGAGGACCACGCCCAACCCGGCGAGAGCAACCCCGCTTGCATCCCGCCATCCCAACCGCTCCTTCAAAAAAAACCAGCCGAGCAGTGCAATGAAAACAGGACCGGTCGCGATGATCCAGCCTGTTGTGGAAGCTGCCGAAGTTACCAGTCCATTGGATTGCAGCCATTGGTGGAACGCGATCCCCAATGCGCCCAACAAAGCGAACAGTGGGATTTCATTCCATTCCGGCCATGCAAGCTGTCCTCGCAAGACCAGGACCGCACCCAATACGACGATCCCTACGGCAAACCGCAACCAGACGACGGTCACCGGTGACACTTCCTGTAACAAGAATTTAATCGCGATAAAGCTCGCTCCCCACGCCGTCACGGCAAACAGGGCTTTCAAATAAGCGGACTGCATCCCGGGCATGGCGCGATTATAAACCCCTGCTTGCTGAATTGCCGCTGAATATTCAGGTTGTTTTATAGTTTTAGTAGGCGTGCCTTATCTATTGGGGTCATGTCCTTCCAGACTTCTTCGATGTACTTTATGCATTGTTCTTTTGTTCCTTGTTTCCCGGTAGGTTTCCATCCCCCGGGCACGGGGGTTCCGGCCGGGATCAAGGAATACTCCCTGTCCGGGCTGACGAGAACTGTATATGCATTTCCATAAATCCGTTTTGGTGACATGATTTTCCTCCTGAAAAATATGAATATTGAGCAAATGGCAATATATCAAGTTAAAAATAGGGTAAATCGATCTCCGGTTTCAAGTTACATTTGACCCTTTATGTGCAGGAGGTTTGCCCTGTTTCGATATTCTATCGGTCACTTCATGTATAATCGTAAGACCTTAAACCTTCAAAAACCCCAAAGGAGGATTCGATGTCTGAAAGTGTATACAAACTCATTGAACTGGTCGGTACCAGCAAGGAATCGTGGGAAAAGGCGGCGACTGCAGCGGTCGGCAAAGCCGGCCAGAGCCTGCGGGACCTGCGGATCGCAGAAGTCGTCAAGCTGGACATGAACCTCGATAATGAAGGGGGCTTTGTGTACAGGGCGCGCGTGAAGGTTTCATTTAAAATCCACGACACAAATTAGGGGATAGAAAAACCACGCGAATTATTTTGCAGAAACTTGGTCCGATAGTGTGAAAGATCGGACGCCAAGCGACTCGCCGGGCAGATAGGCTGCCCGGCAATGTTCGCTTTCGACGGGGAAGCGCAGGAGTTTACAGGCGGCGACAATGGAGAGCTTGCGCGCCTCTTGGACCCAGAGCGTGCGTTTATGCCGGTTGCCAGTGGTTGTTTCAGCAGCCGACAGACAGGTTTCCCAGTCAACACCTTCTTCAAGTACGGTGACGGCCCGAAAAATTCAGAATATGAGGGATAGATGGAAAAACGAAACTCACAAACCAGTTAATCTGAACACCTGGTTGTCTGGATCGGTCGATCTGGATTTTCTTGGTGAGCAGGGCTTATATATTGCATGAATTGGTTTTTTACTTCGGAATGGACCGGGAGAAACAACCCTTTTCGCTAATTTGTGATATACTCCGCCGGCTGGAAGAGATATAACCGGTACCAATCGAATAAACTAGTTTTGAAAATTCCAAAAGTTGCTCGTCAATATCTGGACGAGCTTTTTTCTTGTCACAACGGCAGGGGCCGGTGATAAGTTAAAGCCGGGGAGACGCCCGCAAGGGCTGCGCCCGATCACAATGGCTGTGGGGCTTCAGGAGTTGTCAAAACGCTATTTGGAGATTTTGATGACAACTGAATTTACCCACCTGAACCTGCACCCTGCGTTGGTGCAGACGGTCAGCGATCTCGGCTATTCGTCGCCCACCGACGTCCAGGCTCGCGTGATCCCCCTCATGATGTCCGGCAGGGACATCATCGCCCAATCCCAGACCGGCACTGGTAAGACCGCCGCCTTTGCGCTCCCCATCCTGCACATCCTGGCAGATATCGGTGCCTTTGGCCACGTCCAGGCGCTGGTCCTGACTCCCACCCGTGAACTGGCTATCCAGGTTGCAAATGCTATCGAGGAATACGCCCGTGGCCTGGGCGTCAGGATTATGTCCGTCTACGGCGGGCAGCATTACGGCAGTTCAAAACGCCGCATCCGTGAAGGCGTCGACGTGATCGTCGGCACACCTGGAAGGCTCCAGGACCTCATGCGCCAGGATATCATCGACCTGAGCACCGTCCACACCGTTGTCCTCGACGAAGCGGACGAGATGCTCAGCATGGGTTTCATCGAAGATATCGAAAACATATTGCGCGAGACTCCTGCCCAGCGCCAGACAACGCTGTTCTCAGCCACGATCCCCAACCCAATCCGCCGCCTTGCAGATAAATATATGCAGTCGCCTGAGTCGATCACCATCGACCGCAAGCAGCTGACCGTTTCAACTATCGAGCAGCGATATTACATGGTCAACGAAAGCGATAAACTGGCTGCGCTGACCCGCCTGTTTGAATTTGAGGAGATTACTTCCGCCGTGATTTTTACACGCACCAGAGCAGCCTCCGCCGACCTGGCGAACGAACTCATCCAGCGCGGTTTCCCCGCGGAAGCGTTGAACGGCGACCTGCCGCAAGAAGCCCGGTTGCTCGTGATGAACCGGTTCAGGGAGGGCAAACTGCAGGTCATGGTGGCGACGGACGTCGCTGCCCGTGGGCTCGATATTGATGACATATCGCACGTCTTTAATTTTGACCTGCCGAATGACCCGGAGATCTATGTCCACCGCATAGGCCGGACAGGCAGGGCAGGGAAAGACGGCATCGCCATTTCCCTCGTCACACCGGCGGAGCGCCGGCGGTTGAGCCGCATCGAAGGCTTAACGCGCCACCCGGTTAAACAGGCTCATATCCCGACCGAAGATGAAATCCTCGAGCGGCGAGAGCGCCAATTGATTGAAAAGATGGAAATCTGGTTGGGGCGCGGGCGCGGGAAACGCGAGCGCGAAATCGTTGAGATGCTTGCGGAGAACGGACATGATCCTGTGAGTATCGCAACCGCTGCGCTAAAACTTGCACGCATGGAAGAACGCCAGCGTCCGATCGAGGCGATCAGCGAAGTCCGGTTGCCCAATCCAAGGTATTCCAACTCCCGGCGCAGCGAAAGAAAATCACCTTACGACCGCAAAGGGCGGGAGAAAAAATTCGATAAAGCGGGGCCTCCCCGTGATTACGGCACCCGTGACGCGTCGCATGAAGACGGTATGGTGCGCTTGAGCCTCTCGCGCGGCCGCAATCATGGCGTTAAACCTGCGGAAGTTGTCGGGGCAATCGCCTCCCAGGCCAACATCCCCGGCGCAGTGATCGGCAAAATCCTGATCCGCGACCAGCACACACTCGTCGACGTTCCGGAAGTGTTTGTCTCGCGGGTCCTCGGTCAGACGGGAGCGTATAAATTCCGTGACCAGCAATTCGTGACGATCGAAAAAGCCTGAAAACTCATTTCCTGA
>JBFGQG010000098.1:0-9925 GCA_041564295.1 Anaerolineales bacterium
GCATTTTTCTGCGACCTCAAGCAGGCGTTTTGCTTCAGGCGAAATCTTGCCTACGGCGAATGTTTTGCAGGCATCCCCGCAAAATTCATCCAGGCGGAGGCCGATGTCGATCCCGATGATGTCGCCTTCTTTCAGCATCCGGTCATCGGGCATGCCGTGGCAAATTTCATCGTTGACGGATGCACAAATCGTGCCGGGGAAAGGCGGCTGCTTGGGATTGTTTGCGTTGTATCCTTTGTAGAGCGGTGCAGCCCCTTTTGAAAGAATGAAATCTTCAGTAATTTTGTCGAGTTCGGAAAGAACAGACCCGGGCTGCACATATTTTTCCAAAAGTTCAAATGATTGGGCAACAAGGCGACCTGCTTCTCGCATTTTTCGGATATCTTTGGGTGTTTTTTGATAGAAACTCATAAATCTATTATGCCTTGATGAGCGGCCAGGGTCACGGCTTCTGTGCGGTTTCCGGCGCCAAGTTTATTCAGGATCGAACTGACGTGGAACTTGACTGTGCGTTCTGTAATGAATAGTTCTGCGCCGATTTCTTTATTTGTCTTGCCCTGGGCGAGCTGTGTCAGGACATCCAGTTCGCGGTCCGTCAACTTATCGAACGGCGCCTGTGTCGCTCCGGGCTTCGCGTTCAATTGGCGGATCAATTTAGATGCTATTAGCGGTTGCAGAAGGGAACCTCCCTTGCTGGCGACGCGAATTGCGTGAAATAGTTCGTCGCGAGGCGCTCCTTTCAAGAGATATCCCTTTGCGCCTGCCTGGATGGCATTGACGATACGATCGTCCGTATCAAACGCTGTGAAAACGATGACGTTGGCATTCGGAAGCGTTTCGTCTAATCTTCGTAGTACTTCCACTCCGTCCATTCCGGGCATTTCGAGGTCGAGCAGAATGACATCAGGCTGGTACTTCTGGGCTTTCAGGATCGCTTCGCTGCCTTCTGCGGCCTGGCCGACAACATCAAATTCCGGCTGCGTTGTCAGCATGGCAAGCAAACCGTCACGCACGACTGGATGGTCATCGACGATGAGGATACGGATGGGCTCGGATATCATTTCTATTAAAACCAGCGCCAATAATACCATAATCGTTATTCCACAATTGACACTTAAGGATAAAATACGGCCTGTGTTTCCGGTCGGAGGCTGTAATAGAAGGTTAATCTACTCGCGGTAAGATACCCTTGTTGAACCTCGTCAAGAAGGACGAATGAAGGAAATGAAAAATGCTGCACATCTCAACAGAAGAGAATTCCTCAAGCTTGGCGCACTGGGCGCTGGTGCGGTTTACCTCGCGCCCACATTTCGCCCGCGCTTACAGGCAGTCGAATTTCCGAAAGCCGAGCGACTGGCCAGGGTGGTTGTCGGGAAGACAGAGCTTTATGCACGACCGGATATCAACGAATCGCCGGTCGGATCTTTGTATGAAAACCAGGTGCTCGAATGGAACCGTGAAGTCGTTGGGTACAACCCATTTCGCTTCGTTCAGCGGTTTGTTGAAACCCCTGAAGGCTACATCTGGTCGCCACATGTCCTGATGACGAAAAACAACCCCGACCCAAATCCCATGACACGCCTGCCAGACTACGCCTCCGGGATAGGAATGTGGGTGGAAGTCGCTGTCCCTTACGTGGATCTTGTTTTGGCGAACCCCCCGGTCCGATCTCCGGCCTTTAAAAACGGCGTTCCCCAGCGGTTGTATTACCAGCAGGTTATCTGGGTGGACGAAGTGAAGCTGGATGAGGGCGATAAAGTCTGGTACCGGCTTAACGAACGTTCCGGAAGTTACGGCGATATTTTCTGGGCGCCCGGAGAAGCATTCCATGTGCTGACGCCGCAAGATATGAGTCCGCTTTCTCCCGAGCTCACGCCGGATCAAAAGCGGGTCGTGATCAACATCGCTGAAGACGTGCAAACGCTAACTTGCTATGAAAACGACGCCGAAGTTTACTTCTGCAGGCTTTCTGCCGGAAGGCGGGCGGATGAAAAAGGCAATCCACTGGAAAAATCTGCGACGCCGGTAGGCGTTTTCGGTTCCAGCTGGAAACTTCCGTCGATCCATATGAGCGGGGGTGCGAGTGGAGTTGGATGGGACCTCCTCGGCGTTGCCTGGCCTACATTTTTTGCGACCCCGGGCATTGCGATCCATTCGACTTTTTGGCACAACAATTTCGGCGGCGAGTACATGTCGCATGGCTGTGTTAACTTGCTTGCAGAAGATGCCAAGTGGGTATGGCGTTGGACTACGCCATCCGTGCCATACGAGGCGATAGAAGTCAGAGAGAACTGGCCGTCCGACAATATGACGGAAGTTCGTGTGGTTGAAGCATGACCAAATTAAGGAGTTATCAATGGACATAACTGGTGTAACAACCAGCATTGCGTTTTTTGCAGGGATTGCGTCTTTCCTTTCGCCGTGTGTTTTCGCGCTGGTTCCGGCCTACGTTGGTTATCTCAGCGGCCGGTCTGCGGCCAGCGCAGACGCCAATAAGGATAAGAACACGCTCCAGACTGTACTGCACGGCTTTGCGTTCGTGCTTGGGTTCAGCACCGTGTTTATCCTGCTAGGTCTCGGTGCGGCGTTCCTCGGTAGTGTGTTTGTCGGGATCAACACCTGGCTGCCGAGAATCGGCGGAGTCATTATCATCATCTTCGGTCTACATATGACCCGGATCCTCCGGATCCCGTTTCTGGATTACGATCTTAGACCGCAAAATAAAATCGATCAGAATCGCGGTTACCTGTCTTCTGCAATGATGGGAGTGTTTTTCTCAGCTGGCTGGTCGCCCTGTGTGGGCCCGATCCTTGGCTTGATCCTGACTTTTGCAATCAACGGCGGCGACCCTGCCCAGGGGGCCCAACTCCTCGCCGCCTTCTCTGCCGGTCTCGGAATACCGTTCCTGCTCGCGGCGACGCAGGTAGGGTGGGTGACGGATATACTCAGGAAGCATGGCCGTGTGATGCATTATGTCGAGATTGCGATGGGCGTCTTTATGATCATCGTCGGCGTACTCCTTTTTATCGGTCAGTTCGAACTGCTCACATCCCGACTTGCCCAGCAGACATTCTTCGAAGTCGATCCGACTGGAGAAGTCGCCCTTGGGAGAAACCTGATCTTTATTATCTTCGGGCTCATTCTTTTGGGACTCGTGCCGGCTTACATCGCACGTTCGAAAGGGCGCAGCTTCATGCAGTGGTGGTTCTTCGGCATCGGCTTGCTGCCGGTTGCCTTTGCAGCAGCCCTGTTCATTAAGCCGCAGTCGGACGGTAGTCAACTCGAGCAGCAGGCTGCTGCCGACTGAAAATTTCGCGTTCAGCCTGTTTTTACCTGGGCGAACATTAAAATCAACTGGTGTTTGTGGAGGAGCTCCCTTTGCAAACGCCAGTTTTTTAAAATTGATACCGGTGTAGAAGGGGAAGAGGCCGGTCAGATAATCTGGAGAAATTAATGGAAACATATCCTGAAGAGTTCCCGGAAAATAAAATCAGGGGACGAGAAAACCGGAACTGGTTGAGAAGATCCGGAGGCATCCTGCTCATTGTTGTCGGGTTGGTCCTGATAGCCGTGTATGGATTCAATCTGAGATTTCAAATGCCAGGAAGCGAGGCAATAACCGTTGCCCCGCTCGTCGGTTCACAGGCGCCAAATTTTTCCCTAAAAGGTCTTGACGGCAACTCGATCGAGTTGGCGGACCTGCGTGGAAAAAACGTAATTATTAATTTTTGGGCGACCTGGTGCGGTCCATGCCGGATCGAGATGCCGCATTTCCAGGCCAGGCACGAAAAATATCCCGATGACCTGGTCATCCTGGCAGTTAATTTCGATGAACCAGAGAAGGCCGTGCAGGCATTTGTCGATGAGTTGGGTCTGACCTTTGACATCGTTCTGGATCCGGGCGCGGTCGTTCAGACCGTATATGAAATCCGCGCATACCCGACGACGTATTTTGTCGATCGGGAGGGAGTCATCCAGAAAGTGCGAATCGGCATATTGACTGAAGATTTGCTGGATGAGTTCCTGGCTGAACTTGGCCTGTAACGGAAAGCCGCGATACAATACCTGTCATGCTGACCGTCATCCTGTATACTCGCAAAAACTGCCATCTTTGTGACGATGTCAAGAAGTCGCTCGTGTCCCTCCAGGAAGAGCATCCGCACGAGCTGGTCGAAATCGATATCGACCTGGACCCTGTACTGCAAAAGGAATACGGGGAGTCGGTCCCGGTGGTCCAGGTGGGTCCGTATGTTCGCAAAGCGCCGATCTCACGAAGAGACCTGCAGGTTTCCCTTTCTGCTGCAAGAGACCGTGAAAGCCAACTTACGAATCTGGACGACCCCGGATACAGGCACCAAAAATCACGCAGTGCGAAAATCACAACGGGGGACCGTGTGTCCTACTGGATTTCAGATCATTTCATGCTGCTGGCAAATACGCTGGTATTCTTTTATGTCGGCCTTTCTTTTCTTGCACCGGTGTTCATGAAAGCCGGATGGACCGGTCCCGCTAACGTGATTTACAGGTCCTACAGCTTTGTCTGTCACAACCTGGGCTACCGGTCCTGGTATTTGTTCGGAGAACAGGCCGCATATCCGCGTGAAGCAGCAGGCATTGAAAGCTTACGGACTTTCGAAGAGGTTTCTGGCCTCACAGCCACCAATTCAACGACCGATTTACTGGCATCTCGCAGGTTCGTTGGTGATGACCAGTTAGGCTTTAAAGTTGCCTTTTGCGAGAGGGATGTGGCCATTTATACCGGTATATTACTTTTCGGCCTGGTCTTTGCAGCGACGGGCCGTCGCATCAAATCGCTTCACTGGGTGATGTGGCTCCTGATCGGTATCGGTCCGATTGGGATCGATGGGTTCAGCCAGCTGTTGAGCCAGCCGCCTTTCAATTTGCTCGATTACAGGGAGAGCACACCGTTTTTGCGGACCTTCACCGGTTTTCTGTTCGGTCTGACGACAGCCTGGTACGGCTATCCGATCGTAGCTGAGACGATGCAGGATGCCAGGCGTGCGTTATTGGTCAAATTCAAACGGTTAGGCGAACCGGTAAACTGAATGCCATTTCGTTATTCACAAAATGCAATAATTTTTTATTTCGAGAACCTGCATAGAGCAGGCCTGGTGCATGGAGTCTTTGCGCGCCAGGGTGGCGTCAGCCCATCCCCCTGGCATTCTTTGAACACCGGATCCAGGGTCGGCGATGCACCGGCGAACGTGGGTGAAAACCTCGTTCGAGCTGCCCGATTGCTCCAACGTTCACCTGAAACAATGGTCGGGGTGCGGCAGGTGCACGGTGATGCGGTTCATCGCGTTGACAGGCTACCTGCAAGCCAGGAAATCAAGCGCCATTATGCCGCATTCGATAGTCCGGAAGCATTGTCTCTTCCGGAGGCGGATGCAATCATCACGCAGAATCCTGATGCAACGCTGTTCATGCGCTTTGCAGATTGTGTGCCGGTGCTTCTTTTCGATCCGGTGAAGAAAGCCGTCGGCATTGCCCACGCAGGTTGGCGGGGGACTGTCAACCAGGTCGCAGCCCGAACCGTTGAACAACTCTCGGCGCAATTCGATTCTGATCCGGCAAATATCATGGCCGGCATTGGGCCGTCTATATGCGTGGACCACTATGAAGTCGGCCAAACCGTGGTGGATGAGGTGAAATCTGCCTTCGGCATGGAATCCGTGTACGTGTTGCGGCAGGGAAACGGGCGGAGTTTTTTCGATTTATGGGAAGCAAATCGCCGTACTCTTTTGCAGGCTGGGGTAAAACAGATCGAAATGTCTTCCGAGTGCACGGCAGAAAAGCTTGAATTATGGTTTTCACACCGCGGCGAAAAAGGTCGGACGGGCCGGTTTGTTGCGATAGCGGGTTTGCAGGTGAGGAATGATAGCCCTTGAAGAAATTAAGGACAGGTTTATGGAGGTCGAAAGCCGGATTGCTGCTGCGGCATTGCGCGCCGGACGGTCATCGCGGGAAGTAAAACTCGTCGTAGTAACGAAGAGCCATCCTGTTCAAACGATCCGTGCGGTAGTTGAAGCTGGAGCCCGGTATCTCGGTGAAAATTACGCCGACCAGGCGGTGCCGAAAATCGAGGCCCTGGGAGACCTGGAAGATGTCGAATGGCATATGATCGGGCACGTACAGAGCAGAAAGTCTCGCCTGGTAGCTGAGAATTTCGACATGGTTCATTCCCTGGATAGTGTAAAATTAGCCCGGAGACTCAACGATGCGATTAGAGGCACCAAACCGATGCCGGTGCTTGTTCAGGTCAATGTGAGTGGTGAGACTCAAAAGTTCGGAATTCCTGCCTGGACTACCGGGTCGGTTTCTGCAGTTGCAAGCGTGATGCAGGAAGTACTTGAATTGGAGCATTTGAGGCTGTGTGGGCTGATGACAATTCCCCCATATTTGCCGGAAGAAGAAGTCCGGCCGCATTTCAAGCGCCTCGTTGAACTCCGTGATGAATTGGAACAGCATATTCATGGGTTGCAACTTCCTGAGCTTTCTATGGGGATGAGTGGAGATTTTGAGGCGGCTGTAGAAGAGGGCGCCACTCTGGTCAGGGTAGGCACTGCGATTCTCGGTCCTCGATAAACATCGCGTACAAGGAGAAGTTTAGATGGAAATTTTCGCCGCCATCGCTCTGATCGTGATCAATACGATTGAGATCATTTTATTAGTTTATGTGTTGATGTCCTGGTTCGTTTCGCCTTACCACCCACTCAGGCAGGGGTTGGGCAGAATCATCGAGCCGTTTCTGGCTCCGATTCGGAACATAATGCCGCAAACAGGGATGATGGATTTCAGCCCGATTGTATTATTCATCATTCTGTATATTCTCAGTTCATTGATCCAGAGCCTGGTCGGATAGAGATTCGTGTCAGCGCGCAATGCGCGGCCGGATCCCCTTTTTTGAAAGGTTCGTGATGAAAAAAGATTACCATCTTCACAGTGGAAAAAAAGGCGCAGCGTTGGCGGTGCACGTCATACCGCGAGCACGCCGAAATGAGATCGTAGAGATTTCCAGCGAGGGAGCGATTAAGATCCGCTTGAAATCTACCGCCGATGCAGATGAACTCAATGCTTCCCTGATCTTATTCCTCGCGGACATCCTGGCTGTCGACCGTTCAAATATTGAAGTCGTCGCGGGCCAGTCAACGTTGTCCAAACTGGTATCCATCCTGGAGATGGAAACGATGGAAGCTCACCAGAAGATCCTGAATAACCTGAGTTA
Organism: Anaerolineales bacterium; assembly: GCA_041564295.1. Taxonomy (GTDB): domain Bacteria; phylum Chloroflexota; class Anaerolineae; order Anaerolineales; family JABWBV01; genus DATDOR01. The sequence continues at coordinate 7,247 of JBFGQG010000098.1, forward strand.
ATGCGTGACCGATTTGATTAAAATAAAGAGCCGGCGATTTTCAAGCCGGCTCTTTTATTTCTAGATACAGGAACCCTGCGTTGTCATTCTGCGAAGTGCGTTGTGAAGCCCTGGGCTCGCAGATGCCAGAGTGTCTGGATTGCAGCGTTTTGCAGTTCTACATTCTCGGCCTGTTTTAAGATCTCATGTAATGCCGTCCAGACGGAATCGGAGCCTGACAGGCGGTAGTAGTCCATCGCAGCGAGCCGTTGTTCGATCGATCCCTGGACAAGGGCTTTGAACAGCATGTCGGCTGCTGCTCGACCTGGCGCGATGCCTTCACCGCTTTCGCCTGCAAAAGCAACGAGCCAGGCCATCTGGTGCAGCGGCTCAAATGGCGTGGGAGTAGACGGTGAGCCTTGTTCGATTCGCATCATTTCCTGGTTTGCCGTATTGCGGACGACCCATTGATCATCTTCAAGCTGGAGTTTCTCGATCACCGTAATCGCTTCTGGTTGTCCTGTCCTTGCCAATCCGTATATTGCCGATCGCCTTAACATCAGGTCATCTTCTTTCACAGCTTCAAGGAGAAAGGCATATCCCTCGTCCGGATCAATCGCCAGGGCTTCCGCGGCAGCCCGCTGTGTACCTTCATCTCCATGAAGCAACATGGTTGCGACGGTTTCAACGGCCGGTTTGCTGCCGATATTCGCAAGTGCGAAGCATGCCGCGGCTCGGACGATAAAGTTATGATCTGCAGCAGCCTGAGTAAGTTCCGGCAGGTATTTTTCGTTGCGTTGGAGGCCGATTGAAAATGCACACATCATTCGGGTCAGCGGATCGGGCGAACTGATCAGTTTCTTGCTCAATGCGCCGATGCCGGGATCAGCGGAGAAAGTAAGGGCTGCCACTGCACGCAGGCGCAGAATGCGCGGTTGTTGCTCGTCCTGGAAAATTGAGACCAGCTTCCGCATAAGCAAAACGCGGCTGGCTGATTTCGGATCCATGTCGCGAAGCCAACGTCCGCTGGCAAGGAGGTCCGTGAAAATGAGATCATCCCTGTCCAGCGCTTCAATAATGGGGGTTATTTCTGCCTGGCCAGCGAGGTAATGCAGCGCGAGCTGGCGGTAGCTCCAACGTCGCTGTTGGGAAAGCTGGCCTGCTTTTCCGAAATTGGCAAATCCCCTTCCGGCAAAATATCCAGCAAGGACCGGATGAGCAAAGCCGACCTTCTCGTTCGGCCGTTCTACGAGAATGCCGGCGGCGATCAGCGATCCAACAGTGGACCGTCCGACGCGTTCCGGAGAAGGTTCATCTTCAACCATTTCTTGGATTTGTTCACCCAGCGCATCCTCGTCATCTGCATCAACCATCTGACCCCGTGACCATAATATGGCGGCTCTTTGGGGGATGACAGGCCGCTGCGTAAGGACCATCTGCATTGCAACCCGTTCGAGCGCAGTTTCAGCGCCTGAAATGTTGACGGCCATACGCCGCAGATAAGCGTCAAAATTGTGCTGGTTTTTCTGGCCCAGGCTATCGCCGGCAAAGACGGCCCAGGTGCGCAGCGTAATCTCCATCGGCGTGAGTGCGACCGTATCCTGCCCCAGCCAATTCAAAAGCATGTGGTGTTCGATCCCGCTATCAGAGCCCTCCCAGAGGCCGCCTTCAATATTTTCGAGCCAACGATCGCTCCACTGGCGGATGAACTGGCAGCTTTCCTGGTTCGTCCATCCAGCCATGGTGACCGGGTGCAGCCCCAACTGGGTGATGCCGTCAAGAAACTCTGAGGATACTGCCGCGACGATCCGAATCTCTGGATGGTCCTTGCGCAAAGAGCGAAGAAAATCCCGAACTTGTTCGATATCTGCCGGTGAAATTTCATCTAACCCGTCGAGCAGGAGGAATATGCGTTTTTCGTTGAGTCCGATCTGGACAAGATTGGATAACCCGGCTGCGGTCCTGCGGGAAAGGTAATCTGCATTTAAAAGCACATTGTAGATCGCGTTGAATGAGTCTTCCTCTTCAGGCAGCGGAAGCTGAAGATCGGCGGCTTGGACATAAAAAGGGATGAAATTCGAAAATTCACCGGCTGCCGAGGAAAAAGATGCGACCTGGGAACCGAAATATGCCAGGGTCACCGTCTTCCCGCTTCCGGGCGGCCCCATGAGGGCCAGGTTAGCGCCACCTTTCAGTGCTTCGGTCAGCGATAGCTTTTCCGCTCCAAATACTGACCCGAATTCGGGGTAATCCGGCATATATGGAAGGATCTTCGACAATGTGTCGGTTAAATAATTGTCTTCGCCGGGGATAGTGCGGGGCGAAGGTGCAAGGAGTTTAGGCAGGATGAGGATTTCATCCAGCGGGAACAGCGGCGCCGCCAGGTGGCGGCCCTGTGCATAACGGATGAAATCGTTGCGATAGTCGTATTCGACGGTGAGGCGGACGGATTCTCGATTGGCTGCCCGTTTTTCCCTGGCTTCCTGCACAGCGCTGCGCAGTGGAGGGGTAATTTTCCGTATGAGCCATGAGAGAACCACTGCAGTGGCGAAGCCGAGAAGGAAGGATGTCAGGTCGAGGCTGTTGAGGAATTGAAAGAACATAGGATTATGAATTGATTATCCGATATAGAGGATGCGTCCGCAGGTTTCACATCGAGCCAGTTTATCGGACATCCGGGCAGCCTGGTAAAGCGCTGCA
>JBFGQG010000099.1:0-9917 GCA_041564295.1 Anaerolineales bacterium
GCTACCTCAACGCGCTGTCGACCGGCAGCAATACCTTTACGCCGTCCTTCTTCATTTCCGACGCCTCGGTCTCCTTCAGCAGCGCCAGCGTGACAGTGCCTGCCGGAGGATCAGCGACAGTGACCGCGACGATCTATCCGCCCTCAGGTCCGAACGGAGGCCTGTATGGCGGCTACATAACGTTCACACCAGTCGGCGGGCAGGTGTACCGTGTGCCGTTCGCCGGATACATTGGCGACTACCAGTCCAAGCAGGTGCTCACACCGACGGTAAACGGTTTCCCGTGGCTCGCACGCCTTGCTGGAGCGTCTTTCGTAAAATTGAGCGGCGGCGAACCCTTCACCATGACAGGCAATGACATCCCATTCTTCCTCGTGCACCTGGATCACCAATCCGAAAAGTTCCGGATGGAGATCTTCCAAGCCGGGAACAACAAAGCCTGGCACCGTGTCTACGACGAAGAGTTCTTTCCGCGCAACAGCGCAGCATCGAGTTTCTTCGCCTTCCCGTTCGACGGGATCACCTTCGCCGGCAATAAGGTCTACACATTACCGAATGGCGAGTACTATGCTGTCATCTCGGTTCTGAAAGCCAACGGCGATTCCGGCAACCCTGCGCACTGGGAAAGCTGGACCTCTCCCACCTTCAAAATTGCGCGCCCTTAACATATAACGCGTCGCTGATGCAAAAGTGGACTGGCAGGAAATCCTGCCAGTCCCTTTTTTTATGCTTACTTCATTTTGTTGTTAAAAGTTAAAAAAAGAGAGGCAGCAGGAGCATCAATTCTACTTTCCAGGAACATGGCTCATGGCATACTCCGCCAGGGCTGTGATCGTCAGCGAGGGATTGATGCCCGGATTGGCCGGCATGATCGAACCGTCCACCACGTACAGCCCCGGATAGCCGAATACCTCACAATTAAGGTCCACTACGCCTTCTTCCGCATTGCGGCCCATCGGGCAGCCGCCCAGGATATGCGCCGTCGTCGGCATATTGAGAAGGTTCTCACCCAGCGAACCGAGCGGGATCCCCCCCGATCGAACTGCGAATTCCCTGGTGACCGCATGCCCGATGTCAACTTTTGCAGGCACCCTGTTTACCGGCCGCTGTTCCGAAACCAGGCTGCGCCGGAATCCCGTCAGCAGGCTGCGACCAAGCTTCAGCCGCAAACTGCTGTCCAGGGTCTGCATGACCAGCAGGATCGTCGTCCGGCGGGCCCATCCCGGCAGCACATGGCTGCGCAGAAAATCGACGGGATGCTTAAGAACCTTTCCCAGGATTTTAACTATGCGCAATAGAATGCTGTCGCCGGAAGAGATCAGTGGAGCGCTCAGGAGACGCATAAGGGACGAGCCGTCCGGATACCGAACAGGCTCTATTCGGGTGACCTCATCCGCCTTGAATACGGAGGTGATCGCTATCCCTTTCGAATAATTAACCTCGTCGTTCCGCCCGACGACTCCGTGCAGCGCTTCGCTGTTGGTCCTGACATTTTCCCCCAGGGTATCCGAGATAGCCGCCAGAGACTTCGTTTCATCCCGGCATTTCATGAGAAGTTTTACCGTGCCCAGAACTCCTGCGGAAAAAATGACGCTCTTCGCCCGGATTGTCCTTACATTATTATTAAACATGCCAGTCGTAGACCGATACCTGACAGCATACCTGGCCCCGTCCGGTTGCTCGGGTTCCAGCGGAATCACGTCCGTAACCTCTGATTCAGCCCAAATCTCCACACCCCACTTTTCGGCAAAATACAGGTAATTTTTTACCAGGGTATTTTTGGCATTGAAACGGCAACCCACCATGCACCCGCCGCAATGGGTGCAGCCGCGCCGGCTCGGGCCTTCTCCATCGAAATAAGGATCAGCGACTTCAACCCCTTCAGGCCCAAAAAACACACCAACCTGAGTTGGTTGAAATGAGTCCACATGGTCCAGCCCGGTAGCAATCTCGCGAAGGAGTGCATCAGCTGCCCAGGTCTTTGGATTTTTTGTCACTCCGAGCATCCTGCAGGCGGTTGCGTAATACGGGCGCAGGACCGATTTCCAATCCGCAAGATGGCGCCAGGCGGGATGCTCGAACATGGTATCGTCCGGGATCTCCAGCACGTTGGCGTAACCCAGGCTGCCGCCGCCGACACCGCTGCCGTGCAGCACCATTATTCCTTTTAATAGGCTGACCTGCAAAATGCCGAAGCAGCGGAACGCCGGCGCCCAGATATATTTCCATACTGCCCAATTGCTCCTGGCGAAGTCCTCATCTTCGAAACGCTTGCCGCGTTCCAATACAATGCCGCTGTAGCCCTTCTCTGCCAGGCGCATCGCAGAGACACTACCGCCGAAACCCGACCCGATCACGATGAAATCCACGCATTCGATATTTTCGGAAGATCTGCTCATAATAATCGTCGTTTATTCGTCATCCCCGGGAAATCGGTTCTCGCCGCCGGGCAGATTGCGCAAACCAAGCCCAAATTCGTCAAATTCTTTTCCCCTATTATCAATGACTCTCGAATTGATCACCAGGCCGCGTTCAATTTTGATATGGATTTCTTCTTCGTAAACGGTCCCAAAGCCCATATGGATGTATTTCAAGATCTGGCCCCTGGGGATTCGCAGGATTCCGGAAAACCAGTCTGCAAGCAATGGTTCCTGACCCAATAACTTCAGCCTGCCTCGTAAACCGACCAGGTAAAACATGCCGTCCTTGATTTCCCAGGATCCCTGGTAACCTCTCCAGCAAGCCGTCGAACGAAGGAATGCGTCAGAATCTCCAACACCGCTTGCTGCACGATCGATTTCGATCACGCGTGAATGGTCTGCAGGAATAGGTGGGCAGAATGCCATCGATGTTTTTGCCCCGTCTAAAACGAGCATTTCATGGACCTGCGCAGTCATTTGGATGCTCCTCCTCGCATTTATAAATCGAAGTACGGAATAACCCGAAATGGGTTTTGCACAATAATTTCCGTCCACAAAAGAATATGAAAATTCAGCCAATCAGACCTGGAGCGACCAATCAGCTGGCATTTTCTTGAAAATATAAATTAAAAATTGTGCAATTGGGGGATATCTGCATATCGCTAAAGTGTATATCATTTTCAGTTTTTACAATCGAATAGGAGCTTGAAATGATATTACATGATCGTTTCTTTTCCTTACCCGTTGTAATGTGGATGATGGCTGCTCGTTTCGTCGCGGCCTGCAGCAGCGCGCCTGCAGATGCAAATGAATCCAGTTGAACGCTTACCGTCCTCTATCGGGCGGGGTAATGATGTCTCGTATTTTGGGGTCGATTTCAAGGAGGCTTATCCTGAGGTGACGGTCGATTTTCAGATGGGAACCTCGAGGGCCGATCTTTATACAAGGATGAGCGCAGGTGAGCAGGCCGACAACTTACAGCCTGACCTGCGGTCACGACTTTGGCCGCCTTACTTCGTGGATTTCTCCGGATATCTGCCGCGGCGGCCGCATCCCTAGATTTTGATAATTATTTAGTTGACCGCCGGCGCACGATTCGATAAGATAGTAGTGAGAGAATCCTGCGACATCTTACGAACAATTGATACCCACCGAAATGGAATATTTTTGTGAGTTAGTAACAAGCTGCAGGGGTTGCGCTTTCACGCCTTTATTCTTTCTTTATTGACTTCCATCTGTGCAACTTAATCGACCCATTACATTGTTCACTTTCAGCGTCTTATCAAGGAAGGTTATTGTGGTATCAAAACGAAGATTTAATGAAAGTGGCCAGTCTCTCGTAATTGTCACGCTGGGCATGATCGCTTTTTTAGCTTTCATGGCGCTCGCCATCGACGGCGGATATACTTGGTCACAGCGACGAAAAGCACAGACAGCGGCAGACGCCGGTGCACTGGCGGGCACGCGCGAACTCTGTATTTCCGGTGATTCTGGCGCCGCAACAACTGCAGCAAATGATTATGCCATCAATCGAAATGGAGCAACCGGTTCCGTAGTAAATGTTCTGCTCGCATCTGCGAGCGTTGAAGTCACTGCGAACATCCGGTTCAGGACCTTTTTTGCTCATCTCCTCGGCCGTCCGGAAATTGAGGCGAATGCGATCGCCAAGGCGACCTGTTTCATGCCTGGCTCGGCTGAAGGCGTGCTCCCGATTGGCTGGTCCTGCCGCCCGCCTTTACCGGGTATGTCGTCCAGTGAAGACTGCCAGCAGCAGACGATAACCGAGGATGAATTTCGAGCGCGTCGCCCGTGGTCAACATACCCGGCAGACGGAAAGCTCTACCTTGTTATGGATAACTTTGATTTCGAGGACGATCTGAACTGCGAATCGGCCGTTGTCGAATGCGACCTGAACGGCGACGGCGAAATCGATGTCCTGGGGAGCGGCGACCGCAGCTGGCTGGACCTCGACGGCAACGGTGGAGGTTCAAATGAACTGGCCGATTGGATTCAGAATGGTTTCTCACCCGAATTGACAATCCACACGTGGATCCCGGGGCAGAGAGGAACGGCAAACAATGTCTTCCAGGCTGCCGCAACCCGCATCGGGGATATCGTCGTTTTGCCGGTTTTCGACATGTTCTGCACCGGAGATATGAGCGGCTCGGACTGCGCGCCTCTCGTTCATACAGGATCACCGAACGACACGATCGTGCCTGCGTCAGGGGCTCAAACCAATGTCCACGTAGCGAGCTTCTCCGGCTTTGGGATCACCTGCGTCAAGGCCCCAGGCGTGGCCGGCACATGCCCCGGTTGGGAACGTTTCCAGAACCTCAACCTGACCAACCCACAAATCAATCCCAGCTTCAAGTCAATCGAAGGCTATTTTATAAAGGGTTTCGTCCCCGGTGTTGGGAGCGGAGATCCCGGCATCCCGGATGGTGGTGTGTATGTTTTGCTATTGACAAAATAAGTCAATAATCCCTTACTTTCGGATGATTTACCTTCATCTACCGTTCTTTTGGCTTGTATGAAGGTTTTGTATCTGATATACTCACAGTAACATTAGCAAGAAAAGGCAAACCTGTCGAAAGGCAGGGACGCAAAGTCACGGGTCTACAGTGGATCTGACCCATCCATTACGACAGCCGGACTGCCTAAGCGGAGATAAACAGGATCACCAACCTCTTAGACAATCCGTCTGAGAGGTTTTTTTTCGTGCATGAAGGCAAGTTACTCAAACGAGGTGCTACAATGACAACGACCATCATCGCAATCGTATTGATCGCCTGGGTTCTCCTCTCAGCTCTCGTGGTGTTGTCCGCTTCCATGATGTCCTCCCGAGTTAGCCGGATGGAAGAGGACATGGACAACCAGCAAGATGCAAGAATCATTTCGATCTCCCAGGGACGTGAACCCGGTTTAAAAACAATTCCCGATTACGGCACAGATTGAAAGAAACGTTACTCCGAGTAAGGAGTAAATAGATCATATATAGGTGAATATTTCAGAAATTGCCTGATCGGGTATATTCATAAAAAAATTATCACTTTCCTTATACCGCTTTATTTTTAAATAATGCGCTCGGTGTTTAGTCTACCGCAGCGCATTATTTATTAACTCCTGGTCGGCAACAGAGAAGAAAATTATTAAAAGTAGGGCAGCTGAGATTTTTCCCCGTTTTGTCCATCCTTTCAGCCTTCATTCATTCGCAGATCTGAAAGTATAATGATCATTATGCTTTCAGAACAATGAAATAGCCTGTCTCGGGGGGATTCGCAGGCGAATTGGCGGAAGATCGTCCGGACCAGACCAGGACCACGGCGTCCGAAATGGCTGACCCGGACGAAAATTTCCATGATGAATTAACCACGCCCGTGGGGGAAGGCCTTGGTTTGAGTTTTATACACGAGCGGGGGCAGACAAGCTGTGCACAGTTCAATAAGGATTGCCGGATCGGCGGTGAAACACGTCCTTCCTTCGTTGGATTGTCGGAGTAAAGTCAAATCATATTCAGGAGGAAAATAATGAACGAATCAAAAATAATCCGAGTCTTGTTGGTCGATGACCATGCGGTCGTTCGCACAGGGCTGGGTGCATTTTTATATGCTTATCCGGATCTTGAACTTGTCGGGGAGGCTTCAAACGGCGAAAAGGCTTTTGCCCTTTGCTCGAAAGTCCAACCGGACGTCGTGCTCATGGATATGGTGATGCCAGGCATGGACGGCGCGAATGCGACAAGCCGGATTCGTGAAGCTTTTCCACAAATCCAGGTCATCGCGCTGACGAGCTTTAAGGAGCAGGACCTCGTTGAAGCTGCACTGCAGGCAGGCGCGATCGGGTACTTACTCAAGGATGTTACCGCCGACGCCCTCGCCGAAGCGATCCGTTCAGCTGCTGCCGGCAAACCGACACTTTCGCAAGAGGCTGCACAGGCATTGATCTTTGCGGCGAGAACGCCAGCCAAACCCGGATCAGATTTGACTGAACGAGAACGCGAAGTGCTCGCACTGCTCGTCGAAGGCCTGAACAACACGCAGATCGCCGAACGCCTGGTTGTCAGCGTTTCGACAGCAAAATTCCATGTGAGCAGTATTCTATCGAAATTGAACGCGAAGACTCGCACAGAAGCAGTCGCGTTTGCCCTGCAAAATAACCTGGTCAGGTGACCAGCTGGAAAATTCTCCTTTCGTCCAGAGTCGATACTCCCCTGGTAGTGGGTGAAACCTGGGGGGTTTTTCATTAGACTCGAAACTGAATATGAAAGGAGTCTACAATGGCGGAAATTTCTGTCTTCATTGCCGAAAGGGAGAACCATGTTCGGCAGGCAATGAAATTGCTATTTGAACACCAACCCAATTTCAAATTTGATGGTGAGGCCGATGATGCAGAAAGTCTTCTGGTCCAGGTCTGCAAGCGACCACCTGATGTGGTCTTGATTGCATGGGATTTGCCCGGCCTGCACCCGGTCCGATTTATTCGCGCGGTGCGCGAGCATTGCCCTCTCGTGATACTGGTTTCGATAGGAGTCAAGCCGGAGCACGAGGTGCCTTCGATCGAGGCAGGCATGGACGGATATCTAATTAAACAGCTTCCCGCGCAAGAATTCCTCGCCGGATTGAACGAAATTGTATCGGATCAAAAAAAAGCAGCTAAAAAGTGAAACTCACAATCAAACTTATAGGCATCGTATTCCTGATCATCGCAATTGTCCGGTTAGGCGTGCTCATCCAGCCGAAGTCCCTGTCTCCTTTCCGATACGATAGATCTGTAATCGAAACCAGACCCTTGCCAGACGGGCTCCCCGCCCCTGTCGCCCGTTTCTTTCGTAAGGTCTATGGAGATCGAGTCCCGTTGATCGATTCGGCTGTAATTTCAGGGAAGGCAGTGCTGCGCATAATGGGTATTACCCTTCCCGGACGGTTCCGATTCATTCATATCGCCGGCCAGGGCTACCGGCACTACATTGAAGCCACATTCTTCGGCATTCCGGTCATGAAGGTCAATGAACATTTCCTGGATGGGAGAGCCCGTCTTGAGCTTCCGTTCGGCGTGTTTGAAGGCGAGCAAGTCGACCAGGCTGCGAACCTGGGGTTGTGGGCCGAGTCGATGTGGTTGCCCGCCATCTTGATCAATGATCCGCGCGCTCGTTGGGAGCCTGTTGACGATGAAACAGCGCTATTGAATGTGCCCTTTGAAGATGATTACCAGCAGTTGCTGGTCCGATTCGACCCGGATACTGGATTGCTCCGCTCAATGGAAGCAATGCGATTCCGTGACGCTGAAGGTGGCGAGAAAATCCGGTGGGTGACCGAAGCGACACGATGGGCGGAATTAGACGGTTACTTGATCCCAGACGTCGGCGAAGCTACCTGGGTTGATGAAGGCACGCCATGGGCTGTTTTCACAATTGAAGAACTGGTTTATAACGCAGGCGTACAAACTGCAATACGAACTCAGGGTCCCTGATGCGCGTCAGACCCGGCCCGAGACCACTTCGATAACAGGCTACCTGACTATCTGACCAGGCTCGGAATGCGCCCTCTGACCAGAACGAAGACCCTCCAGTCCGCTGATGCGATTGGGGGGTCTTCGTTTTAATCTTCAGTTATTGACCAGGAGATTATGGACCAGATGGCAGGATATGAAGAAACCTCACTGAAAAAAACCAATTTCATATTAATGGAGCGAGGCATGAGGATTACGACGTTTCAAAATCTTTCAAAATACCGTGTTTTAGTGATTGTGCTGGCGGGTACGATCACAATCTTTGTTTGCCGAACAGTGCTGGCTGCCAGGATCACAATCCCGCGTCTCTTCGACCTGTTCAATGCGATAACGATCACGGGTTCATTCGGGATTCTAATTTCCCGCCATCGAAACCTGAACCGGCAGGACTGGTGGATCGCAGTTTTACTTGGTTGCACCGTCGGAGTGGGGATGCAATTTGCCAGCCTTTACTCGCCTTATCCTTTCTTTGGAGTCGTTCGGGACCAGACGGGCCAGGCAGTCCTGCGCGGCCTTTTCACAATGATTGCCGTGCTTGCTGGCCTATCCATCATGCATAATGGTGGGCCCGTTCAATTCCACCTCGCTACAGGAAATTGGCGGCGATCCTGGTCGAGCATCGTCCTCGGCTTGCTAACTGGTCTGCCGCTGGCAGTTTTGAACGTGATTGCACTTCAAGCAACCTATGCTAGGGCAACAGCCTGGCAGGATCCCGCAGCTGCGGTGATGGACGCCTTGCAACCGGGGATCGTCGAAGAGATTGTGTTTCGATTTGCTTTGTGGGGGCTGTGCTGGTTAGCGCTGTCTGATTCTCTACCTGCTCAATCTGCCAGGCTGTCCGGCTTAATAACGCTTTTTGTTCATAGCTATGCGCACTTCAGCGATGAATTTGTAGATTCGCCTTTGCTTGCGCTGACGGTGGGGATGGCTATCGCGGTGGTGTGGGGGCTGCCCCCATATATTCTCGCCCGACACAAAGGGCTTGAAGGCGCGATCTCGTTTCATTGGCTCCAGGACGCTGCCCGCTTTCTGGCCGGATTTTAGCGTCAGACCCTGATTCAGACGATGACTTTTAAGAAAACATCAACCACCTGAGGGTCAAAATGCGTCCCTGCATTCTCGCGTAAATAAGCGGCTGCTTCAGCCTTTGTCCATGCGGAGCGGTAAGGGCGTTCGGAGAGCAGTGCATCCCAGACATCGACCACAGCAAAAATTCGCGCAGAAAGCGGGATCTGTTCACCTGCCAGACCGCGCGGGTAGCCGCTGCCGTCCCATTTTTCGTGGTGGCAAAACGGAATATCCATTGCCGGGTTGAGGTGGTCGATAGACTGGAGCATTTCAACCGCAAAAATTGGGTGATTCCGCATTAATGTCCATTCTTCTTCAGTAAGCGGCCCTGGCTTTTGAAGTATTTTGTCTGGAATGCCCAATTTCCCGATATCGTGAAGCAGAGCACCCCTTCGGATATGCACAATTTCAGATTCGCCCATCCCCATAATATCTGCGACCTGCACGGCGAGTTCTGTCACGCGCCGGCTGTGTCCTATCGTCTCATTGTCCCGCAGGTCCAGGGCGCGCGACCAGCCCTCAATCGTTGCATCGTACGCCAGCCTGAGCTCCAGATTCGACCTCTGTAGATTATTGAACAGCTCAGCATTGTCAATGGCGATTGCCGCCTGCCCCGCAATGGTGTGCAAGAAGCTTAGCCACTCTTCCTCGAAAGTCTTGGCGCTTCGATGGAACACTTCCAGAATTCCTTTGACGGAACCTTTGGTAATCAATGGTATGCCTGCATAACTTACAAAGGATTCGCCTGCCAATAATTTACGACGGACGAAACGGTCCTCGATTGAAAGAAGATCAGGTTCAATAACAGTCCTTCGCTCCTGAGCGACCGCTCCCGCCAGGCCAACACCGACTTTTGTTTTGGAAGTTTGCATCGCCCCGGTACGAAATCCGCGCCCAGCAGCGTACCGAAGTGTGAAATTA
>JBFGQG010000100.1:0-9898 GCA_041564295.1 Anaerolineales bacterium
ATCTCAGCACCTGTCCCGGCAATTGGATTATCGTCAAAATCGGCCATTAAGTAACTCCTGCACTAACTTTGTATAAGCAATCGCAGAGGGGCTGGATGGAGCGTAAGATATCACAGGTTTGTGTGCTGCTGGCGCTGAAGAAGCAAGGGGGTCTAGAGGGATGACGGTTTCCGAAACTTTTTGTTTAAAAGTCTTTCTCATTTCGGCGATAACCGCGTTTGAACCAGGCGAATCTTCATTATAGAAGGTCGGGACGATCGAAAGTAATTTGAGCTCGGGGTTGACTTTTCTATGAATCAGCCAGACGGATTCGAGTAGCGCCCGTACACCGCGCATAGCCAGGTAGTCTGTCGCAACGGGGATCAATAGCTCCGTACCGGCGACCAGTGCGTTGATGGTCAGTAAACCAAGGCTTGGCGGGGTATCAATTATGACTACGTCAAATCCTGCCTGCGAGCCTGTGATTGCCTTTCGCAGCCTGGTGATCCGATTCTTCTCTTGGATCAGTTTGTATTCTGTTGATACGAGCACGACGTTGGCCGGGCAAAGGCAGAGAGAATCTGCGATAGTGACAAGCATATCGTCAAGCCGAATTTGCCTGCTCAGAAATAAATCGTTAGTAGACGGTTTGATCCTGTACGGATCAATACCGCAGCATGCCGTCAGTGCTCCTTGCGGATCGAGGTCAATCATTGCCGTCATCAGACCACCCTGCGCAAGGGCTACTGCAAAATTAAGAGCAGTCGTCGTTTTCCCGACGCCGCCTTTTTGATTGGCAACAACGATTGTCCTGACCATTGATCGCGTGTCTTATAAGTCCGTCGTCTAATGATAAAAAAAGGTTTGTTATGAATATTATGCACAAAAAAGCGCTGAAATTACGTAAAATAATACTTAAATCAATCAAAAGGAGGCTGTATAACTTTCGTTAGAGTCCTATTAGACTTTGTTTTGCACAGTCTGAGGTACTACCTCCTCGATTTATAGATTGGTATAATCTTTTCGCTACCCAAGTAGGGTAATTTTCGTAATGGAAGTAACGTCATATTGTAGTACTACGTGTGACCCGCTTGATTGGTAAGAAGCATTCAAGCGGTATTTACCGGAGGCAAATGTGAATCCAACAAGAAGTAGAGTGCCGGTCTTGTATCTGATCTTAATTGCAATCATTGCGATTGTGATCGTGATTCAATTCCAATCACAATCATCTGCCCAGGAAGTAATCCCGATTAACCAGGTCGCAGATATGATTCGATCCGGATCAATTCTCAAGATCGTTGAAGATGACGACCGGCTCGCGATTGTTGACAAGAACGGGAACGAGCTCCTCTCATACAAGGAGCCTTCTTCGACATTGATCGAGCAACTTTCAGCGCTGGGCCTGGGGGCTGAAGAGCTTTCTGCGCGGAACGTAGAAATCTCAATCGAGCCGCCAAGCCCCTGGTTAGGTTTTGCAACAATCTTCGGCTATATTTTTCCGTTCTTGATCCTCGGCGGCGTATTCTGGTTTGTTTTCCGCCAGGCACAAGGCAGCAACAACGCGGCGATGAGCTTCGGCAAATCCCGGGCACGGATGTTTACCGGCGACCACCCCACAGTCACTTTCGAAGATGTTGCGGGTGTCGAAGAGGCGAAGGAGGAGCTTCGTGAGGTCGTCGAATTCCTTCAGGAGCCTGAGAAATTTATTTCGCTGGGCGCCCGGATCCCGAAGGGCGTGCTGCTCGTCGGACCTCCCGGCACAGGTAAAACCCTCATGGCCAAAGCTGTATCAGGTGAGGCTGGGGTGCCATTTTTCTCAATCTCCGGTTCAGAATTTGTAGAGATGTTCGTCGGCGTCGGGGCCAGCCGGGTTCGTGATTTATTTGACCAGGCAAAAAGGCACTCGCCGTGTATCGTATTTGTTGACGAAATCGATGCGGTCGGCCGCCACCGGGGCTCCGGTCTCGGCGGCAGTCATGATGAACGGGAGCAGACGCTTAACCAGCTTCTCGTAGAGATGGATGGCTTTGATACGGACACAAATATCATTATCGTTGCCGCAACCAACCGCCCGGATATCCTTGACCCGGCTTTGATGCGCCCTGGCCGCTTTGACCGCCGCGTGGTTCTCGATCGTCCGGACCTGCGTGGGCGTGAAGGCATCTTGAAGGTGCACGTTAAAGGCAAGCCGCTGGCTCCTGATGTGGATCTCGGTGTGCTGGCCAGTGCAACCCCGGGGTTTGTCGGCGCCGATCTAGAGAATATGGTTAACGAGGCCGCGATCCTGGCCGCACGCCGCAACCAGCGGGTGATTTCACAATCGGAATTCGAAGAGGCAATCGAACGCGTGATTGCCGGTCCGGAACGCAAGAGCCGCCTGATCTCGGATGAGGAAAAGCTGATCCTGGCCTACCACGAGGCCGGGCACGCCGTTGCGATCAATGCCATGCCTGAAGCGGACCCCGTCCACAAGATCTCAATCATCTCGCGAGGGATGGCAGAAGGATATGTCCTCTCGCTGCCTGAGCAGGACCGCCGGTTAACATCCCGCAACAAGATGTTTGCAGACCTCGTGGCCACACTCGGCGGACGAGCGGCGGAAGAAATCGTCTTCAACGACATCACCTCCGGCGCAAGCAACGATATCGAACGTGTCACGGCCATGGCGCGCCGCATGGTTACAAGATGGGGGATGAGTGAGGAGCTTGGGCCCATGGTGTACGGCAAAAAGGATGAATTGATATTCCTCGGCCGGGAAATCTCCGAACAGAGAGATTATTCTGAGGCAGTCGCCCAGAAGATTGATCAGGAAGTCAGGCTGCTTGTCAATGAGGCATACTCAAGAGCGAAGGCGATCCTGATAGAGTACCGTGAAAAACTCGATGAAGTCGCTCGCCGTCTTATCGAAGTCGAGACGATCTCTCGGTCTGAGTTCGAAGAGATCTTTCCACCACCAATCCCGAAAAATAACGGCACCCCTGTAATGCAGGGAGCATAAGAAGCTAAGACCCAACCTGGAAGCGAGACTTCTCAAGAAAAGTCTCGCTTCTTTTGTTTAACGGGCGATACAATCGTCGCGCTTGAGCGTCAGATGATATGGTCCGCGCTATTTCGAAAAATGCTTTTCGTTGGCCTGCTTTTCGTGCATTCGAATGAGTTCTCTTCGTAAGATTTTCCCAACAGTCGATTTCGGTAGATGGTCCACGAAAACAATTTCGGTCGGGATCTTGTAGGCGGCCAGCGATTCTCTGCAATATTCGCGCAGTGCTTCCTGGGTCGTCGTCTCTCCATCCTTCAGCACACACCAGGCTTTGACTGTTTCACCACGATATTCATCGGGCACACCGGCAACGCCGACTTCTTTGACCTGGGGGTGGCTTTGAAGCACTTCTTCCACTTCACGTGGCCAGACTGCGAGCCCACCTGGTTTAATTAATTCTTTTTTCCGGTCGGTGATGAAAAAATAGCCGTCGGCGTCCATTGTAGCTATATCACCGGTAAACAGCCAGCCTTCGCGCAGTGTACCGTATGTCTCTGTGGGCATGTTGTGATAACCGAACATCACCTGGGGACCACGCAGAACCATCTCTCCCGGTTGGCCTTTTGGCAGGACGGTCAGACCGTCATCAATATCGAGGATGCGGACCTCCACGTCCGGCAGCGGCAGACCGATAGACCCTTCTTTGTTGAGTCCCTGTACCGGGTTGATGTGCGTTGCTGTGGGGGCTTCCGACAGCCCGTAGCCTTCGAAAACGACCCCGCCTGTGAGAGCTTCGAATGTTTCTTTCGTTTCTCGCAGTAGAGGGGCTGATCCGGAAATGCACACTTTGATGCTTTTCAGATCATATTTACCGTCAAGCACGTCTGGATGGTTGTTAATTGCATTGTAAATGGTCGGAACTCCGGGGAAATAAGAGACCTTATTTTTCTCGATTTGTTTGAGAAGGCTATCAAAATCACGCGGGTTGGCGATGAGCACGAGCGTGTTTTGAGAGGCAATCCCGTATCCCATGCCTGCCACCATTCCGTAGACGTGGTACATCGGGATAGCGAGCAAAAAGACCTCTTTGCCGTGTTCGAGCTTCGTCATCCAGGCGTCGAACTGGAGTACGTTCGCGACGAGGTTGCGGTGAAGGGCGACGGCGCCTTTTGGTGTGCCTGTCGTGCCGCCGCTGTATTGAATCAGCGCACGGTCGTCCGGTGTGACCGGAATGGAAGGTCGGTCTTCAGCGGAGAATGAATCGATCAACGCCTGCATCCAATGGTCACCGGGGGAAAGTTCGATCCGGTAACCGTCCTTTTTTTCTCGTAACAGCGTAAACAGGAACGAAGAAACAGGCGGTAGGGCTTCTTTGATATTGGTTGGAATGACGATATTAATTCCGGTCTCTGGCTGGAGCGCTTTTACTTTGTCGTACGCATTCGTGATGACGATCATATGTGTCACACCGGCGTCGTTGACCTGCCTTTTTATCTCCGGTGGGGTGAAGAGCGGATTCACTGCTACCACGATTCCGCCCAGTTTCAAAATGGCAAAAAAACTGATGACAAACTGTGGGCAGTTCGGAAGCAAGATTCCGACTCGAGTCCCCTTTTTAACGCCTGTAGATGCAAGACCGGCGGCAAAACGGTCACTCGCGGTATTCACCTCGATATAGGTCATTTGTGCACTGCGGAACCGCGTACATATCGCCTCGGGGCGGTTCAAGGCAGCCTGTTCAAGAAAATTGTGGAAGGGCATCTCGGGGTAGTCTAGAGTATGCGGTACGCCGGGATCGTAATGGGCGCGCCAGGGGAAATCGTCAGACATAATTATCAAGACCTCGTGGTATAGGTTGACGATCGATTGTTGTCATTATCGGGCATTATCGATTATTTTTATCGAATTGACTTTTTACAATTTCTTCGATCTCCTGAACAGTGACATCGTCCGGATGGAACCACCGGATTGAAGGGTCTTCCGGCTTGAACCAGTTTGCCTGTCGCCTGACGAAGGCTCGCGTACGTCGTTTCATTCGGATAACGGCCTCTTCGAGCGAAATGTTTCCAGAGATATAATCGCAAACTTCCTGGTAGCCGATTGCGCTCATTGAAGGTAATTCTGGGCCATAACCGGCAGTAATTAATGATTGTACCTCAGCGATGAAACCTTGCTCGAACATCAAGTCTATCCGGTCGTCGATGCGTTTGTAAAGCTCCTTACGTTGGCGCATGAGTCCGATCATGATGATCTTAAACCTGGGTTTTCCAGCTCTTCTCTGCACAGAAAACGGTTGGCCGGTATTGAAGATAACTTCAAGCGCCCGAATCGTTCGCCGGACATTTCGATGATCGATTATTTTGGCTGCCGTGGGATCGAGTGTGGATAACCAGCGGTGAAGCCCTGCAGAACCCAGTTGATTGGCAGTTTGCATAAGCGCCTGTCGCAGGCGTTCGTCCGGCGCTTGCGAGGGGATGCGCCAGCCTTCGGTGATGGCACGGACGTACTGGCCGGTCCCGCCGACCATCAGGGGCAGGCGGTTGCGCTGCAGGATGCTTCCAGCGGCTGCGTAAACGGCTTTCTGGAATTCACTCAGGCTGAAAGTCTGGTCGGGATTGAGGAAATCGATCAGGTGGTGGGGGACGGTGGCCTGTTCTGCAGAGGAAGGTTTGGCTGTCCCGATGTCCATGCCACGGTAGAAAAGCCGTGAATCGGCGGAGATAATTTCTGAATCAATGCGCATAGCCAATTTCAGGGACAGCGCTGTTTTTCCAACTGCGGTCGGCCCGACCAGGACGATCAGCAAGGGGCGTTTATCCAGTGACTGCATTTTCAAAATGTGTGATCTGGGGGGACTTATTCGGTAAAAGGAGAATCGCAACGACATCAATCTGCCAATCGCCAACCAGGTGGGGATGTGCTTCAAAGAATGCTTCTGAGCATGCGATTAACGTCTCCTGCTTACGAGGTGTCACGCCAGTTTCAGGCTGGCCGAACCGGTCTGTCGTCCTGGTCTTAACTTCAACGAATATTGTCCGGTTTCCGAGCCTCGCGATCATATCTACTTCTCCGTATTCTGTTCGGTAGTTGCGTTCAAGAACCCGGTAACCCTTCCGCTGCAAGAATTTCATTGCAATCGTCTCCCCGGAAAAACCGATACGCTGGTTTCTCGTTGCCATGCGATATTTATACCCCAGTTTCGCCAGATTAAAAGTTCTGTGACAGTCATGACAGACCGAAATCCGTAACGCTTCAGAGACGATCGGCAGCTACACTGGTCGCTAGGAAACGAATTATTCTTTTCCAACTCTGCTCTTTTACCAGAATATGTATTTTCCGATCGATGGGGCAAGTAGGTGAAATTGCCAGAATCAATGAATGAATCCCGATGGGGTTGAATACATATAGCAAATGAACAAAATCATTATTCAACGAAATCCAGGTATTGGCCGTATTGCACTACTTGAATACGGAAAACAGGTTCAAGTGGTAGTTTGGGCCGTGGCCGATCTCTTTAGTTCGCTGATAATAAACGACCTGCCGAAAAGATGAAACCATCGATTTCTTCGCCCGAGAGCCAATTGAGTCGTACGAATAAAGGGAAATTCTTCTTCTTACGGTTGGCCTGGTTTATATCATTCGCATATACGATTTTCAGTTTATTAAATTCAGGGCCCAGTTTCACAGAAATCAACCGGTTCAATCAACTGTATGAAGACGCGTATCTGTTCTTCTCGCGTTGGATTACGTTACATACCTTCATGAGGTTAGCAGCGCTCTGCTTTCTGGTCCTTGCACTCGCATATTTCCTGATTGCGATTATTATTTTTGCGAGAAAATCGAGAGATCGACTCGGTTTGTTGACCTCGATAAGTTTGTTAGGCGTATCTTCGCTGTCATTATCCAGCTTTTATTTACATCCGGATTCGAGCCTGGAATTCATACAGGGAATCCTGGTTGCCATTTGGATATATTCAATATCGAGGTTGCTTTTTGTGTTTCCGAATAAGCAATTTATTCCGGTAAAGTTTGCCCTCCCTTTTCACTTGATTTATTTCTTCCTGGTCGCAATGGTCTTGGTTGGAGTCGTTTTTGAATATGAATTCGCGTTCGGTATGGCTCTTACCGGCGTTTTGGCAATAAATATTACAGGAATTATCAGCCAGGTGTACAGATTTTTACGCGTCTCTGACCCCATTGAGAAGCAGCAGACAAAATGGGTATTCTTTAGCTTATTGGTCCTCGCGATTTGGGGGTTGTTTGCCCTGGTTGATCCCGGAAAAGGGTTGCGATTTGAAGCGAGAGCAATTTATGCTTTCATTCTAATTCTTACGGGTTTCATTGGTTCTCTATTACTACCGGTCGCATTCTCCATTTCGATCTTTCGCCATCGCCTTTATGACATCGATTTGATTATTCGCCGGTCTATCCAGTACAGCGTTCTGACAGGATTGCTTGTCCTGGTTTACTACGGGTTGATTTTGCTCCTGCAGTTTGCTTTCACAGTCGTCACAGGGCGCCAGGATTCATCTGTAATTATGGTGGTCTCAACCCTTTCAATTGCAGCGGTGTTCAACCCAATCAGAAAACGGGTCCAGAACTTTATCAACATGCGTTTCTACCGAAATGCCTATAATGCTGAGCTGACCCTAGCATCATTCGCAGAAACCGCTCGACACGAAGTTGATTTATTTGAACTTTCTCAGGCGCTCATCGATGCAGCTGAAGCTGCCATGAGACCTGAGAGAATTTCCCTATGGCTTAAAAACTAATTCGATTTTGATCGAAATAAAAAACGGGGCATCGTCGTCTATAAAGAAGGAGGCTGTTACGATGATACAATAGGTTTTCCTCTGGAGTTTTTATTATGATTCATACAAAATTCGTCTTACAAAGAAACACCATCGAAATACATTTACCCGACGGACGAACAATTGAAGGTCCACGTAACGCCCCTGTAGGCGATCTGTTGGAGCTTTATGCCCCTGAGAGTAAAGCACCAATCGTAGGAGCGCTGATCAACAGCGAATTGCGGGAATTGACCTACCCGGTCAAAATGGATGCGGACGTAAAGCCGATCACAATGGCAGATGAAGACGGAATGCGGATCTACCGCAGAACGCTCACGTTTCTGCTGGAATCGGCCTTTGAGGACGTGTGTCCTGGTGTGCGACTGGCGATCGACCATTCAGTCGCTGCTGGCGGATATTACTGCCAGGTTTTCGGTGAGGGGCTGTTATCAGAAAAGATGCTTTCCGATGTAGAAGCGCGCATGTGGGCACTCGTTGAAGAAGATGTTCGTATTGAAAAAATGCGCGTCCCCCTCGATGAAGCCATTGCACATTTTGAACAACGCGGATTCAGCGACAAAGTTCGATTGCTTGCACACCGGAAGAAAGATTATTTGATCCTTTACAGCATTGGCGAGCACCTGGATTACCACCATGGCTATATGCTGCCGAGTACTGGTTATCTGAAATGGTTCTCGCTTGAGATGGTGAACGGTGGATTTACACTGCGTTTCCCGCGGCGTGGCAGCCCAACCGAGTTGTCGAAACCTCATAAATACCCCAAAATGCTTGCAACCTTCCGCCGTTACGGTGAATTGCTGGAAAAACTCGGGATTGACAGCGTCGGATCGCTCAACGATGCGATATTGGACGGCCGTATCCGTGAAATTATCCTGGTCTCTGAAGCCTTGCACGAACAGCGCATCTCTGAGATCGCGTCATTGATCGCTGAAAGGCGTGATAAGGTCAAAGTGGTTTTAATTTCAGGACCGTCGTCCTCCGGCAAGACGACGTCCTCTCGACGGCTGACTGTCCAGCTGCTTGCGAGAGGTTTATCCCCGTATCCGCTCGAGATGGACAATTATTTCGTGGAACGGGACCGTACGCCCAAGGATGAATTTGGCGAGTATGATTTTGAAAGCCTTTATGCTCTGGATCTTAAACTCCTTGCGTCAGATCTCCATCGACTGATTGCAGGCGAAGAAGTCCAGCTGCCGAGATTCGACTTTATAAGCGGCCGTTCCGTTCCTGGTGATATTGTCCAGCTAAAGCCGGATCAAATCATCATCATGGAAGGCATCCACGGACTGAATCCAAACCTGCTCCCAGACTTTCCGAAGGAAAAGACCTTTCGAATTTACATTTCTGCGCTAACCCAGCTGAATCTAGACCGGCATAATCGCGTTTCTACCACTGATACGCGCTTAATGCGCCGAATCGTTCGGGATGCCCGTGACCGTGGTCACAATGCAAAGGACACGATCGCACGGTGGGAGTCGGTCACAAGAGGAGAAAAGCGCAACATTTTTCCATACCAAGAACAGGCGGATTTCATCTTTAATTCCGCGCTGGTCTACGAACTTGCCGCGCTTAAGCCGTTTGCTGAACCATTGATCCGGCAGGTGCCGTACGGCTGTCCGGAATACGTCGAAGCTAAACGCCTCCTGGCGCTCCTGGAATGGGTCCTGCCGGTGGAGCATGACCTGGTGCCAGATAATTCTCTGCTCCTCGAGTTTTTAGGGGGATCCATTTTGAAGGACTTCAGGTCCTGGTCACATTAGCATCGGGAATTTCAACTTAATGATGGAAATTTCGCTGTCAGCGATATCGTTTGGACTCCTCGCAGCCTTCTCGTGGGGGTCGGGAGATTTTATCGGCGGGTTTTTGACCCGAAAGCTGAGTAATTTTGTCGTCGTATTCGGAGTCGAGCTTTTTGGAATTGCTGCACTACTTATTTCAGCCCTCGTTTCAG
Source organism: Anaerolineales bacterium (assembly GCA_041564295.1). Classification (GTDB taxonomy): domain Bacteria; phylum Chloroflexota; class Anaerolineae; order Anaerolineales; family JABWBV01; genus DATDOR01. The sequence continues at coordinate 9,722 of JBFGQG010000100.1, forward strand.
GGGAACCGATGGCGAGCAGCCGCGATCTTTTCATCAGTACCTTAGCCGGTATTATCGGTATGGTCGGCATATTGACTTTTTACCAGGGGATGGCGATTTTTCCGATCGGCCAGATCGTTCCGCTGACCGCAGTATTAACAGCCATCGTCCCGGTCGTATTCGGTATTTTTATTGAAG
>JBFGQG010000101.1:0-9775 GCA_041564295.1 Anaerolineales bacterium
CCAACTTGCAACTATGATCGCGCTTGAGACTGACCTGGAGGAAAAACTCAATCGTTTGATCCCCATTGCCTCAGAACATGCTGAAGCGGGAGCTTTACTTACAGAATTTCAATCATTACCAGGAGAACACCGGAAGGCGCTCGAAACTCGACTCACCGCGTTGGCGGACTTTGTGCCTCCAAGAGTAGACAGCAGAATTGTTTTTCCGACGGAGGAATTGATTGAACACACCTGCAATCAAGGAACATTTGTTTTACAGTTAGTTTATACGATGTTCAACCGGGCTTTGATTGGATATTCAGTACTGCATGCATATGCTACCCGTTTTCTGGATTGGCTTGAGGATGAAGGCACATCTTTCCACCTGGCCGTCCAGTTCACAAAAAATTATACGCAGGCGATCCAGAAGATTAACTAGCTTGATTCATGATGTCGTTTTATGGGAACTGGATCGGGACGGTTACGAATGTCAATGTATTTGTCCCTCATGCGGGGTTGGCATTTGTCTATGTTCAATCTCTGCTAGATACCACTTGTATAACGCCTGGCAGGAAGCAGGACCATTTTATGAAGCAGCACCGATCGAAATCCAGCCTCCAAGGAAAAACAGTCCAGCTGCATTAGCCGGATTACAGCGGGGCCATATCATCACAGGCGTAGGAGATCAAGAATTGGTTTCCTGGATTGATCTCTTTAATGTGCTAGAGAACGCAAAATCAGGAGATGAAATTCAATTAAAAGTAAACCAAGGGTCAGGAACTCTATCTGATATCGCAATCGTAAAACCATGATCGTCCCTCCGTTGAGACGGTCCTTGTTTATTTCTCTCTAAATTCACGAACATTTTTTCAGTGAACAGTTTGTCTGAGGAGTTAATTTTTTCGAACCTGTTCGTGAGTTTAAAAAGATCGCCCAACTACAAAACCAGCTGCGGGGTCATGGACGCGACCGTGATTATCTGCTTTTCGTGGTGGGGATCAACACTTCTGAATGGCAGTTAATGGCGTTGTTCCGTCTAAACATCGCCCACACACGGCGGAAGCATGGTGCTCGAACACAACGACCAAACCTTCGTAGTTGGAGGCATGGCTCGCAGTACCTATTGCGCCCTGGCCACATCGGCCTCGATCACGGACCACACACCGCTTCTGGATTTTTCGGATTGGGTATCTCATCGAAAGGTTATGTATAGACGTATCAGGCTGACTCCTGCATCTCATATTTCGTTCCTGAAATCCCCCAGGCACGGGATATTAATGGTATGGTGCCGTCTGTTTTTACAGGCAAAGTGCTCCGCAGGGCATTCGCCAGACGCTTTTGAGCTTCGGGGGCCAGGCCAGCCAGGTATCCCGGCGCTGGCCCAACCCCGCCCTGGAAGGGGTGCCAGTAGTCCTCAAACGTGGTGAAAACTGTGGGGGATTCCAATGCCCGAATTTCGTTAACCACCAGCCCGGCTTCTTTAAATATTCTTTCCAGTACATGCGGCCTGCAAATTGGGAAGCGAACTGCCTCATCCAGTACCCTGGCGGACGGGTCCAGCGCCGTAGCAGCGTCCCAAAAATACCGCAGCATCTGCATTCCTTCTGCGTAGTCCCAGACATATATAGCAATTTCGCCTCCAGGGTGGATCACGCGCATCATCTCTTGCAAACCGGCAACCGGGTCCGGAAAAAAGTTCAATGCGAGTGCTGAGACTGCAAGGTCATATGAGCCATCAGCTGCTGGAATATTTTCCACACTGCCAACCTTAAACTTCAGATTGTCAAGTTCGGCAGCTGCTTTAACTGCCTCGGAAATAAATGCGTCTGATGGGTCGATCCCCAGCACCTCGGCAGGAGAATGTCTTTCTGCAATCAACCCGCTTAGAGCACCCGTGCCGCAGCCCACATCCAGCCAGCGAAGACCTGCAGGCTTAGCCAGCCACTTAAGAAAAAGCGAGGCGATCTTTCGGCTCCAGCGTCCCATGAACGGTTCGTAGAGTGTTCCGTTATCCCAGGGGTCTTTTGTCATTACTGAATCTCCTGATAAATCTTGTCCAATCCAGGTATTGAATCCTGCTATCAGATGCACTCGTTCAACAAACGCGGTCTGGCTCAGGGCATTATAATCAAAAGCTTTCAGACCCACCGACAGCGCAGCCACCTTCTCCTACGTCATCTTCTTAAGTGCAATCTGGCTACACCCGCAGTTTGGATGGATTTTGTGAGTAAAACCAATCATTCCGTTCTTTCACCGTTGTTAAGTGTTGGCGGCTTCGTATCCTTCATGATGCTGGCTCCCATATGTTTCCCCGTATTGCATACTGAACAGGCAGCGATTTTCCTATTCTTTTTCGCCACGATAAATTGAAAGTTGAGGTAACATTTCTTTACTATTTCATATTCTTTCAATACTTTGTCCATAGATTTAATAACCTCATGTGGAAATTAACTATTCGATCACCAGCCAGGTCTCCTGTCGAATACAGTCTGAAATCCGGAAAAAACAAGCTTGGCCGAAAACCGGATAACGATATTATTATTTTTGATGAATCTGCGTCCAGAACTCATGCTGAAATTTTTAACCAGCATGATCTGGCTGTCCTTTATGACCTTGGAAGCACCAATGGTACATTCGTCAATCGTGAACGAATCAGTAAGCCACGAGTCCTTCAGGCCGGCGACCAGATACGAATCGGTCAGCATGTGATCAGTGTGACCTTTCAACAAACTTCAGACCCCACCGAACTAACAGCAGCCCTGACCGGCACACGGCCTCTGACTCGAGAGCTGATGCTCGAATCCATTGATCAGCATGCGGTATTTATGGATGCCGTAGCGACCCGGTTGACCATGATTCTCGACCTGGACACTGCTCAGAGGGAAATTGCAAACATGATGCAGATAGCCCTGGGTGCGGATAGAACCGGCGTAATTCTTGCAGAAGAGTTCGGCCAGCTGGAGTATTTAGGAGCAATTGTTTATTCTTGCCGGCAGGCGATTGAACAGCAATCAATCGTAATCGTCCCCGATCTGGCTTCCCAATCTGACCACTTCCAGAGCAATGATGTGGAACACAAGGACGGATCTGTGATGTGTGTGCCTGTGATCATCGAGCAAGACGTGATCGCGGTGACATACGCCTACAAAAAGGGTCCTGTCGCAAGACCATTTGACCGTCACGACGTGCAGCTTGCGGTCGCCCTCAGCCATCAAGTCGCGCTCACCATTCAACGCGCGAAGCTGCTCGAAGAATCCCGAATGTACGAAAAATTAGCGCTCACGGATAGTCTGACCGGGCTTCACAACCGCCGCCAGATTCTTCGTCAGGCAGAGCTCGAATTTAAACGTTCCGTGCGCTTCAACCACCCATTTTCACTGTTTTTGATGGATCTTGATAATTTGAAACAAATCAACGAATCACACGGTCACCTTGCCGGAGATTTGGCTCTTCAAACGGTTGCAGAGGTCGGCAAGAAACAACTCCGCGAAATTGATTCGATTGGCCGGTACGGCGGAGACGAATTTCTTGTTCTCCTGATAGAGACAGACCTGGACGGCGGGCGCGCAGCCGCAGAACGAATTCGAAGCAACATCACTAATACGGACATCAAGGTTGAGAACAAGGTATTGAACCTGACCATCAGCATCGGTATCGCGTCCAAAAATGAGAAAACTTCGAACCTGACCGATATTTTAAATCAAGCAGACAAAGCACTGATCACGGCCAAAAAATCAGGTAAAAACCAGTTAGGCATTGCAGCAAAGAAAAATTGAACGAGTTTCGATCATCAGGTGGATTACATTCCCTAGATTCAGGCAGCCCCGCGATAATATAGCTATACGCATAACAAACTCGGTTTAGGACGCAAAACTGCAGTTCAGCCAATTGACCTGATGTTCATTCCCTCCAGCTGTATTGCAGACTGATAAAATATACCCATGCGGCTGCGGATACGAACCCAACTCATCCTGGCCTTCCTCGTGACCGTTTTACTTCCATTAATCGGCACAGGACTGTATGGAAACTGGATCACAAGCCAGACCCTGCAAACCCAGGCGCTGGACAATGCTCAGGCAGATTTACACCTGCGCGCCTTGCAGATTGAAGGGGTGTTGAAAAATATCCGTGAAAATGTTCTCTTCCTGAGCCAGCTTGATTCTCTTGCTACGTTTATAAATGAGGACAATTATTCTCTCGAAGCGAAACAACCGGTCATCAGGGATTTTGTCTCATTTTCAGCCACGCACCCGGAAATTTTTCAAACCCGATATATCGACTCATCCGGGATGGAGGTGATAAGGATCGAAGTTTCCGAAACCGGCATAACAACGGTTTCTGAACCTCAGCTTCAGAATAAAAGCACTCGTTATTACTTCGCCGCCGTCATGGCCCTCCAAAACGGAGAGGTTTTTGTTTCTCCCGTAGATCTCAACAGGGAGTTCGACCAGCTCCAAATCCCCTATACTCCGACCATCCGCTATGCGACGCCGGTTTTCCGAGCAGATGGGGAGAGAGCTGGCCTGGTGATCATCAACCTGTACGCCTCACCATTCTTAAGCCTGGTGCAAAACAACTCAGCCGAAGGAGCAGTACTGTATCTGCTGGATCAGGACGGTTATTACCTCTCTCATCCAGACGTAGATAAACTATGGGGAAACTCGCGCGATCTGGGGACAGGTGTCCGATTTCCGGAAGAAAACATGCCTGCATGGGAACTGATTAACCAGTTAGCGAGCGGTGTGCACTCCCCGCCCCCTGATACCTGGGTGGAGGTCGTCCGGGACCAGCTGCTTCCAGTTAGCTTACTGCCCGGCATAAACACAGCTGAACCACCCCGGAGCGTGTTCGTTTTCCAGAGAGTGCCATTCAACATCACCTCCAGCCCAACCTGGACGCTGGTCGAGGAAATTCCGCACGTATCCTTATTTGCCCCTATCTGGAATTTTCGTCTTACAGCGATTTTGATTTTGCTGTTGGCATCAATCGTTTCCATGGTTATTGCCATCAATCTTTCGCGAAGACTCTCAAATCCGATCATCCGTCTCACTCTTGAAGTCCGGCAATTCGTCCAGACCCGCCTTGGCGAACGCAACACTGTAAAGACGAGAATACGTGATCCTCAAAGAAACGAGACGCAAGAACTTATGCATGCATTTCAGGATATGTCGTCTACAATCGATTCCCACCTGGAACAGCTTGCCATGCTCAACCGTGCGGGCAACTATATCGCCGCACGCCTGGATCGTCCTGCAGTGCTGGAAGCCTCCTGCTATGCAATCGATCGGATTCTTCCGGTCAAATTAATCTCTATATCGTTAAATAACGAGGTGCTCCAGACCTGCGGCGATCTGGCCTGGTCGGTCCACAGGGAAAGCAGCTCAGTCGCTACTGTCCTGGAAAATGCAATGGAGGAATCCGATTGGCGCACTGTTGGGTTGTCAGCCGCCGACGGCCCCCCAGGTTTCCTGTGCTGTACGCCAATCTGTGTGGATGGGGTGATGGGAATAATTGAAATCTATGGAAACGACCCGATCCTGGGAAAAGCCTCTTCGGGCGATCTGCTGGCAACACTCGCCACCCAGATCTCAATTTCACTCGATAACGCCGATCTTTATGCACGTCTGGAAAAACGCAAAGCTGAATTGCAGACCCTGGTCAAACAGTTAATTAATGCACAGGAAGAAGAACGAAAGGTAGTGGCCTACGACATCCATGATGGGTTAATCCAGATGCTTGTTGGCGCAAGACTGCACCTGCGGAATTTTGAAGCTGATCGAGAACAGGCTCCCGAGAGGTCGGAATCAGCGCTACAGAAAGGCCTGGACCAACTCGGTGCGGCCGTCGTAGAAGCCCGCCGTGTGATCGATGGGCTTCGTCCAGCAGCTCTGGATGACTTAGGATTAGTCACAACACTTCGCGAAATCGCTGAGGAAACTCAAACTGCCTGCCAATGCAGATTGGAGTTCGTCGTTGAACCTGCAAATCTGCGTGTGCCGGCCCACATCGAAACCACTGCCTTTCGCATCGGGCAAGAAGCGTTGACCAATGCCCGCAAATATGCCCATTCTCCACGAATTCGGATTGTCTTATCGACAAAGAACGACGCCTTACTTATTGAAGTTCAGGATTGGGGACTAGGGTTTGACCAGGAGACCTTGACGACAAAATCCTCACAGGAAAATCGCGGGATGGGTTTGCTCGGAATGCAGGAACGCGCCCGCCTGGTGGGGGGTGAATGCACTATCGAAAGCTACCCAGGGAAAGGAACTCGCATCCACGCAGTGCTTCCCTTCGAATTCGAGGAGACCCTTTAATGGGCAATCCTATTACGGTCCTGATTGCAGATGATCATGCAGTGGTTCGCGCTGGCTTACGCGGGATGCTCGAACGGGAAGGAATGGAAGTGGTTGGCGAAGCGACCACAGGACGGGAAGTGCTTCAACTTACCCAGGGATTAATACCCCAGGTAGTATTATTGGATATTCGTATGCCCGATATGGATGGACTGCAAACCCTGGTCGCGCTAAAATCTGCCTGCCCCGAGACGAGTGTGATTATTTTGACTTCTTATGCCAATCCTGGTTACTTAGCGCGAGCAGTATTGAACGGCGCAGCAGGTTTCCTATCAAAAGAGGTAGAACCCGATCACATTTTGTCGGCGGTACGCGCCGCGGCAACTGGAGAGCATTTGCTCGACCCCGTTCTTTTGCGGAAAACCCTCGCACTGGTGGCAGAAGAGACATTGATGGAGGAAGACTCTGAGCTACCTGTTGTGGAACTCTCCGATGCGGAAAATCGTGTTCTCACGTTGCTGGCTGGAGGATTGGATAATAAAACAATCGCCGAAGCACTGCATTTAAGCACGAATACGGTCAAGACACACGTCAGCAAGATTCTCAAGAAACTCAATGTCTCCGACCGTACACAGGCTGCACTTTGGGCTGTACGGCACGGATTTGAATAATTCATTCTACAGTATTAATACGTTCATCCTTCAGAAGGAAGATTTTCGATCAAGATAAGGGGATAATGAAAAGAAAATCTATTTGTATATCTTCTCTGGAGGATACCGCATGCGACTCCAAAAGAATTTAATCATACTGGGGATTATGCTGCTGACCGGCTCAATCGTTATTGCCATGCAGGCTTTCCCCGCCCGCAGCGCCCCGGCCCTCCAGCAGGATGCGGATGCCGCAACCGCGCAAGCCTTTGCACGTGGAGGGTGTGCAGCCTGTCACACAATTCCAGGTGTGCCCGGCGCGTCAGGGCTGGTCGGCCCGGATTTGACTGCGATAGGCAGCACTGCTGCCGGCAGGGTGCCCGGGACAAGCGCAGAAGAATACATTCGCCAATCCATCCTCGATCCGGCCGCGTTCATTGCACCTGTCTGCCCTATCGGGGACTGCCCTGCGAATGTGATGCCGCCCAATCTTTCTGAACGATTGACTGGCGACGATCTAAATTTAATCATCGCCTATCTACAGACCCTTACGGGAGAAGGCGAATTCCTTCCACCAGCTTACGAACTTGTTCCGATTGAAATCGTTCGCCCCCCTGAAGCTAGCCTGACCCCATTCAGCGAACCCCCAAAAACATACGAGGACGCTGAGGTCCTGCTGGGCAAATACCTCTTTTTTGATCCTCGTCTTTCGGGAGATGCAGGTATCAGCTGCGCCTCCTGCCACCAACCAGATAAGGCCTGGACGGACGGACTGGCAATAAGCAATGGTTATCCGGGCACACTGTATTTCCGAAACACGCAATCCATTTTGAACACTGTCTACAACCAGGGCTTTTTATATTGGGACGGCCGCATGGATGGGACGGACATGCCTACATTGATGCGCGACCACCTGACTGAAGCTCATTTTATGAACACCGATGGACGCTTAATGACTGAACGTGTCAAACAAGTGCCTGAGTATGTGCAGTTGTTCCAGGACGCTTATGAAAACACCCCCTCATTCGGCAGAATTTTGAACGCTCTGACCGCTTACACGCATTCCTTAAATTCCGCTCCCAGCGCGTTCGACACAGGGAATCTATCGACGGATGCTCAGTCCGGTTTCGAGCTCTTTGAGGGTAAAGCAGGCTGCGCCTCCTGTCACAATGGGGATACCTTCTCTGATGGCAACTTCTACTCTCTTGGAGTTCCGGAAAATGAATCTATTTGGACAGACCCGCTCCGCCACATTACCTTTCGAAGGTTTTTCCGTTTATTTGGCGTCTCCAACTTCAGGTCGCTCGATACGGACCCCGGTCTGGCCGCTTTAACTGGCTCGGATGAGGATTGGGGGGCATTTCGGACAGCGCCCCTCCGTGAACTGGTCTATACCGGCCCATATATGCACAACGGTGTTTTTGCCACATTGGAAGAAGTCGTCCGCTTTTACAACCAAACCAACCAGCTTGAATTAACCAGCGAAGAGGTTGAGCAAATTGTCGCTTTCCTGGAAAGCCTGAGCACTGACCTGCCGGATATTGAAATCCCTGTCCTGCCTGAATACCAGCTTCGCACACTGGGAGATAACCGATGAGCGACAACTCTTCACCCGATACTCGCTTTTCTAATCCACTGCTTGTATTTGCCGGGTTACTCGTCTTGATCACCGTTTTCTTCGGCCTTGTCAGTTGGGCGCTGATTGCACTCAACCGATCAGAGGGCATGACCCAGGAAGAGGGCGCTGAGCGTTTGTCTTTCTCTGCCGGATTTCCTCCACTAGCTGTCCTCCCGCCCGTCTCGTTTCCGTTAGATAACCCTTACTCTGATGCAAAAGCCGAACTGGGTAAGCTGCTTTATTTCGATACGCGCATGTCTGGGGACGGCAGTTTTTCATGCAACTCCTGCCACCCCGCCAGCGACGGCAGTTGGGCGGTATCCAGCCCGATCTCGTTTGGTTATCCGGGCAGCACCCACTGGCGCAATTCCACCACGATCATCAACAGCGCGTATTATTCTAAGGTCAATTGGGATGGTTCAGCGACCAGCCTGGAAAAACAAGCCAACGGCGCATGGACTGGTGCAGTAGCAGGCAACGTAGACTCTGCCATGGCTGAGGAAAGGCTTGCACAGATTCCTGAATATGTCCGGCTATTCAGCGAAGCATTCGGCGATCCGTATCCCACCTATAATCATGCACTCCTTGCTGTGGCAACGTTTGAACGCACGATTGTTTCCAGGAATGTTCCGTTTGATGCCTACCTGCAAGGTGATGAGTCAGCGCTCTCAGACGACGCCAGGGCCGGGTTAGATTTATTCAACAACAAAGCAAGGTGTATTGCCTGCCATAACGGTGCGTTAATCAGCGACGATAGCTATCACAATACAGGCGTGCCCACATCTCCATTATTCAGTCAAAGCGTCCTCAACCAGATCACTTTTCGTTTTCAACACTGGTCAAAAGGTGTGAGCGAGGATTTGTACAACAAAGCCACCGTTGATCTGGGCCTGTACTACGTCACCAAGTTGGATTCGGATAAAGGCAAATTTCGCACACCGGGCTTACGTGATGTGTGTTTCACCGCTCCTTATATGCACAACGGTGTATTCAACACATTGGAAGAGGTTGTTGCCTTCTACAATCAAGGAGGTGGAGATGATCCGAACAAAGATACACTCCTGCAGCCCCTCAATCTGACTGAGATTGAACAGGCCTATCTGATTGCCTTCCTCGAAAGCCTCTGCGGGGACAAAATCATCATCGATGCTCCTTTTTTACCTCCTTATGAAGTGATTAGTACCCAGTGAATGGAGAAAATGATATGCCAGATAATTCCTCCTCATCCTGTAATC
>JBFGQG010000102.1:0-9708 GCA_041564295.1 Anaerolineales bacterium
CCGTTAGGAGCTGCCGCGGGTTTCTCATTCACTTTCCTCGACCGCACCGTGCGAACACCAGTACCGGCGCTTGAGCGTGATTTCTTCGTCGTTCCATGAGGAGATAACCACATAGCAGCTTTTCCCGCGCTTTTCACAACCTGCATGGTTCAACAATTACCCGATTCAGCCTGGATGCTCCAGCGCCTGTACCAGGAGCGGTCGCAGCAGGGCATAAAAAGCGCTGTGGACGGGTGTCGGAACACCCAACTTTTCACCCAGCCGCACGATCTTTCCGCTGAATGCCTCCAGTTCGAAAACGTTTCCATCTACCACGTCGCGCTGCATGGAAGCGGTTGCTGATGGCTCGAAGGAATCGGTCATCGACAGGGCATTGTCAACCACGTTTTCAGCCAGCGCCACACCGCATGCGCGGGCAAGGCTTTCGACCTCTTTCAGCGCTTCGTGAAATAAGCGGCGGGTCTCAGACACATCCCTCCAAACACCTGCAGGCGCCCTGACAATGGATCCTATTCCGCTAAATGACGTTATGAAGAGAAATTTCGACCACATTGCGACGTGGATGTCATCTGCATGGACAGCCTCGGCCCCGGTCGCATGCCATGCCTGGACAAGATTTTCGACTCTGGTGGATTTCTTGTGGTCCAACTCGCCTACAACGACCCGTCTAAGTTTGCTTGCCTGGCGAATAATGCCGGGCGCCTCAACGTAGGAAACCAGGCTGCAGAGCCCTCCAACAACCCGGCCCGCACCGGTCGTCTCAGCCAGGATTTCATGCGCGTCCACACCGTTGAGCAGCGGGACAACGGTCGTATCTTCACCGATAAGCGGTTGAATCCGGCCGGACGCATTTCTTAACTGGTAATGCTTTACAGCGACGACGACGTAGTCCACAGGACCGACCCCGTCAGGGTCGTCCGTTGCCTGGGTGTTCGGGATATGGAAATCGCCGTTCACGCTGCTGATACGCAAACCTTTCTCCAGAATAGCGTCAAGATGCCGCCCACGCGCGATGAAGGTCACATCATGACCCGCATCGGCCAGTAAACCACCAAAATACCCCCCCACACCGCCGGCTCCAAAGATGGCAATCCTCATACAATTCTCCTGACCGGTTTATAAATGAGATCTGACCGACCCGCCGTCGAACATCAAAGCGTGTCCATGGATGAAGGATGCCGCAGGGGAGGCCAACCAGGCAATCGCTTTCCCGAATTCTTCGTTAGTACCCATCCTTTTCAGCGGAATGCCCGCCGCTCTCACTGCCGATTCGACTTCAATACTTGTCCCTGCCCTATCCTCCGTCAATTGAGCGACGCGCTCAGCCCAGGGCCAGGCCGGATTGATCGAATTGACCCGGATACCTTTCGGACTCATTTCATTCGCCATGGTTTTCATCATTCCGATTACGGCCAGCAGAAGCGAGTTGGAGAGGATCAGATTGTCTATTGGCTGCTTCTCAGAATAGGATTGTGTTGTCACGATGCTGCCGGAGCCCCTTGTGAGGTTGTGGGGCACAACATATTTTGGCAGCGCTCATGACCGTCAAATTGTATGCGTCAACCCAGTCTTCAGGAGTTAAATCCAGAAAACCGCCGGGACGAGCTCCGTCGAAGTTGACGATCAAGATATCGATCGCGCCGAAACGGTCTACTGCAGCGGCAGGTCAAACTCATACACCGCACCACCTGCATAATTGAAAACGCCAGGAGATAAATATCTCCTGGCGTTTTCAATCAGATACATCCGGCGTGATCATTTCATTTTCAGCCGTCGACTCGCATCCAGGAATCAATTGGTTAAGGTATTCGATATTATTCATTCAGCAATGTGTTCCTGTCAAAAACGAATTCGTCCGGATTTCATCTTAATTTTATAACACGCTAATAGTCCTATCGTTGCTCAAATGCTGTTGAATATTTGGACGAGGTCTTGCCTGAAGAGAACAATAAGAGATTGCCAAAGCCGCAATTACCTGATAAAGTCCCTGGATAATCCTGTAAGGTTTCCTGATTTCAAGGAAGTTGTACGTTTGAAATCAACTTTTCCGGCTACAACTCTCTTAATTCTCCTTTAAAAAAGGCACTATGAATTTTTTCGACCTTGTCAACATATCAGAACAGTTTATGGAAATCGTGAATCCCTCCAACCCGGAGAATATTATCCGTTTCGGCAAAGAGTTGGGGCTGGAAAAAGGCAGTCAGGTGATCGACTTCGGATGCGGCTTCGGCGAATCTCTGGTCCTGTGGGCAGAGGAATTTGGCATAACCGGGGTTGGAATCGATATCCGTGAATACGCATGCGATCGCGCGAAAGAAAAGATTGCAGCTAAGGGTTTTTCTGACCGTTTGCAGATATATTGTGCGAACGCATCTGAATTCGAGTTTGAACCCAATAGCTTTGACGTGGCGACCTGTCTCGGAGCGACCTTTATCTGGGGAGGGTTTGGGTCGTCAATCGGGGAGATGAAACGAGCCCTGAAACCAAAAGGTCGGATCGGTATCGGTGAATTGACCTGGCTGAACGATACCGTCCCGGTCGATTACGGCCAGAGGAGAGAGGAAATACACAAAGAATTCGACCTCTACAAATTCGCCCAGAGGGAAGGCTTCGCTTTTTCAGGTGTGATCCGGTCGAGTCGAGCGGATTGGGACCGGTATGAAACGGATAATTGGAAGGGACTCTTGCACTGGCTGGCGGAAAATGCCTCGCACCCGGAATGGGATGAAGTTGAAAGTCATTTCAGGCAGGTACAGGAGGACTATCTGCAGTTCGGCCGGCAAAATCTCGGATGGGCGCTGTATGCACTCGTGGAAAAGCCGCAAAAATCAGGACTGTAAGCTAGGAGGCACACTTGAGAGGATTTAAGATTATTACATTTGTCGGCACACAATCGCCGGAAAGAGCCCGGCATTTCTACCAGGAGACATTAGGGCTGGAGTTGATCGCCGCTGAACCCTCTGCCCTCGTGTTCGACTCCAAGGGTATTATGCTGAGAGTTTCTATCGTTACGCATTTCGAGCCGGCCCCCTTCACAGTGCTGGGTTGGGAAGTTGAAGACATTCTGGAACAGGTAGATATATTGGCATCTCGAGGTGTTGATTTCGAACATTTCGAAGGCCTGGGACAGGACGAAAAAGGCGTGTCTACTTTTCCGGACGGCACGAAAGTCGCCTGGTTCAGAGACCCGGACGGAAATTTGCTTTCAATCACGGAATTTCCGCCGCGTTGACGCACTGCCCGTTAAAAAAAATCCATCCTTAATAAAATGAGAGCCTTATGGGCCGGGTATAACCCCATTTGCTGCCAGACGTCCGATCCGTCTACCCGTTTCCGTTATACCCCGATATCTTCATTCCAAAGTTCGGGACGGTCATTGATAAAAGTTTCCATCAGTTCGATGCAGGTCTGGTCCTGGAGGATCACCAGCTCTACCCCACGCGAGCGCACGTAGTCCTCCGGGCCCTGAAAGGTCTTGTTCTCCCCGATCACGATCTTTGGTATTTTGTACAGCAGCGCCGTTCCGCTGCACATATCACACGGAGACAGGGTGGAATACAGCACGGCGCGCTGGTAGTCTCGGGCCGTCAGGCGCCCGGCATTTTCCAGGCAGTCCATTTCGGCATGTAAGATGGCGCTGCCTTTCTGCACCCGGCGGTTGTGACCGCGCCCAACGATTTTTCCGTCGATGACAAGGACAGATCCGATCGGAATACCCCCTTCGGCCAGCCCTTTGCGGGCCTCTTCTATCGCAGCTGCCATGAATTCGTCCATTTTTCCTCCAGGTATTATTCCAGTCACTCTCTTTTATACGGTTTTAGATATGCTCCCGGATAAGCAATCTGGCGGCCCGCCAAGGCCAGAGCCAGGATCGTCACCAGGTACGGAAGGGCCAGGAACAGTTCGAACGGCAAATCAAAACCCATCGTCTGCAGGCGCAGTTGGAGCGCAAAAACGCCCCCGAACAACAGCGCACCCAGCGCGGCTCGAAGCGGGTGCCAGCGGGCAAATATCACCAGTGCGATGCAGACCCATCCGCGGCCGGCGATAATCCCCGGTGAAAATGCGCCCAGCTGGCCCAATGATAGGAATGCCCCGCCGACTGCCATCAAAGCGCCTCCAAGCCCAAGTACCGAGTAGCGGATGCGCGAAACGTTCAAACCCGCGGCATCCACTGCTTCGGGATTCTCACCGACCGCCAGGATTTGGAGACCGAATGTCGTCCGGAACAGCAGCCACCAGCTCAACGGCACCACAACCAGGAAAGCAAGATAAGTCAGCAGGTATTGGTTTAAAACCTGCCCAAGGTAGGGAATATTCTTGAAAATGGAAATCTGGGTAAATGGGTCAATCGAAGGCAGTACTGCCCGTTCACCGAAAACCATCCGGAAACCGAACAGTGAGAGGCTGGTGCACAACAGTGTAATCCCCAATCCGGACACGTGCTGGTTTGCACCCAGAGTGACGCTGAAAAACGCCATCAAGAGTCCCATCACCAGGCCAGCGATAATTGCCCCGAGCAACCCGATCCACAAATAAGCCGCAAACCCGGCCTCTTCGGCATGGAAAGCGACTGCAAACCCTACGAACGCACCGAGGAACATGATACCTTCGATGCCCAGGTTCAAAACACCGGCCCTTTCCGTGTAAACTTCACCGATTGTCCCGTAGATCAATGGAGTGGCAACGCGCAATGTTGCTGCGATAAGGCCTGCAAGGAAAAGGCCGGTTTGTGCGATATCCATCTGGCGGTTTTTAACCTTTCCTTTTCAACATGATCCGGTAGTTCTGCAGCAGCAGCATACCCAGGGTAACCAGAAGCAGAGATGCCTGAATGACATCTCCAAGAAAGACAGGCACTCCCAGCACCCGGCTGACGGTCTGCGCGCCAGTATCGATCAGGCCGATAAAAACTGCGGCAAGCCCAATACCGATGGCGTTCAAGGAGCCGAGCGTGGCGATCAGGATTCCCGTGTACCCGTATCCCGGCGAAATCGCGTCGATCAGGTGGAAGTGGATCCCGGCGACTTCTCCCGCTCCGGCAAGCCCGGCAATCCCTCCGCTGACCAACGCCACCGTGAACATGACCCTGTCCACGTGAATGCCTGAAAAGCGTGCTGCTTCCCGGTTGATGCCGACTGCTCGCATCTTGACGCCGAAAGCGGTCCGTTTCATGACAAACCAGAACAAAATAATGACGCCAATCGCGATCAAGAACCCCAGGTGCAGTCGGGCTCTAGGTATCAACCTCGGGAAGATCGCTGCGGCGGCGATCTCCGGTGATTGCGGCCACTGTGAAACCGGGTCGCGCCAGGGGCCGTTTAACAGCGCGCTGACGATAAAGATTGCAACAGAGTTGAGGAGCAAGGTAGTCACCACTTCATCGATCTTAAGGCGGACTTTCATCAAGGCAGGGATAACTGCCCATCCCATCCCGGCTGCAATACCCCCGAGGACGATCAAGGGGATCGCGATCCAGGGGGAGGCATCATGCATCTGTAGTCCGACCGCTGTGGCAGCTACCGCGCCCATGTAGAGCTGACCTTCCGCACCAATATTCCAGTACCCACCTGCAAAAGCAAAAGCCACCGAAGCACCTGTGAGCAGCAGCGGTGTGGCTTTGACCAGGATTTCGATGCCCTTCACCCGGCTGGAAAACGGGTCAAGTAGAAAATAATAGGTAGCCTCAAACGGGTTGGCGTCCACCGCAGTCACAAAACCAGCTGTGATCACGAAAGTCAGAAAGATGCTGACAACCGGGATCAGCAGGCGCTGCCAGAGCGGCGCAGGGAGTCGGTCGATCTGGATTCTCATTCGTGGACAACTCCGGCCATCAGCAGACCCAGGCGATCTATTTCCGCTTTTTCCGCGTCCACCACGTCCATGATCTGCCCTTCGTAGATTACAGCGATACGGTCAGAAAGCTGAAGGATTTCGTCCAGGTCTTCTGAGATCAGCAGGATGGCAGCCCCTTCCTCACGCTGCTCGAGGAGCTTACCACGCACATACTCTGTAGCCGCAACATCCAACCCACGCGTGGGCTGAGCAATGATCAGCACTCGCGGGCTGCCGGAAAGCACCCGTGCAAGGACCACCTTCTGCAGGTTGCCCCCGGAAAGCGTCCGGATGTGATCTTCCAAACCTGTTTTGATCTGGTATTCGGAAATAATTTCCCTGGCATGTTGTGTAATGCCCTTTCGGTCGAGCAACCCGTTCCGGCTGTAGTCGTCAATATGCTCGATAACGATATTCTGCGCCACGCTCATCTGGCCGATTACATTCGCCCGGCTGTCCTCCGGGATGCGTCCGACGCCCGCAGCCATCAAGGCCTGAGGGTCCGCATTGGTCACGTCCCGATCGTTGACCGTTACGCGCCCGCTGCTGACCTGCCGGATTCCGGACAGCACCTCCGCCAGCTCAGTCTGGCCGTTCCCGGAAACACCTGCAAGACCCAGGATTTCACCGGCCTTTACCGTAAGCGAAATATCTTTCAGTGCAGGCAGCCCCTTGTTGTCCTCCGCGTTTACCCTATCAATGACGAGAGCAGCCTGGCCGGGAGAGGCTGTAGCTTCCGATTTACGCGCGCGGGCGGCAGCATGGCCGACCATCATGCGCGCGAGCTCTTTCGGATTGGTGCTGCTGGTCTGCACCGCACCGGCGACGGCACCGCCTCGCAGAACAGTTACGTGATCTGTGATAGACATGACCTCGTGCAGTTTGTGGCTGATAAATATGACGGAGAGACCGTTGTCTCGCAGTTTTCGGAGGCTTTCAAACAGGAGGTCCACTTCCTGTGGAATGAGAACAGCCGTCGGTTCGTCCAGGATAAGGACCTTTGCCTGCCGGTACAGTGCTTTCAGGATTTCGACCCGCTGCCGCTGACCGACCGACAGGTCCTGGACGCGCGCCGCCGGATCCACGGCCATATTGAATTGCTTTGCGGCATTCGCAACTCTTTCATGAGCCTGTTCCATCCTGAGCGGCAGCCCGGACGTTGTCCCCAGGATGATGTTTTCTGTGACGGTCAGCGTCGGAACCAGTGCGAAATGCTGGGAGACCATCCCGATTCCGCGTGCGATGGCTTCTTTAGGGGAACGAATGGTAGCGGACTCCCCGCGCACGAAGATTTCCCCTTCATCGGCCTGGTACAGGCCAAAGAGGATGCGCATGAGAGTCGTTTTCCCGGCACCGTTTTCACCGAGCAAGGCATGGATTTCCTGCCGGTCGAGTTTGAAGTCAATCCCGGAATTCGCGAGCACAGATCCGAACCGCTTCGTTATGCCGCGCATTTCCACGGCCGGACCTGTGCTCGGGTTGGCTGTCATTGTATCGTCTACGTCAAACGGAGCTAATTGCCTTTTGAAGCGGCTGGCGGCTGCGCTTCGTCGATATCCACGCGGAACAGGCCGCTCTTGATTTCAGCCTCTTTCGCCGTCACCATGTCGACCAGTTCCTGCGGAATGCCGCCGGCGATGGACGTGTTGATCGCCGCCAGGGTTGCGCCGCCCTTGGCCACCATGCTGAAGTCCTTCAAGTCCTGCGAGGTATAGGTGCCTCCGGCGACCTGGTTGATGATGTAATTTACGGTCGGCTCCATGTGCCAGACCGGTCCGCTGACCACTGATTCGGGCGCAAGGGAGCTCTGGTCGCTCATGTTTCCAAAGGACAGGAGCCCGTTTTCTGCAGCAGCCTCGATCACACCGAAACGCTCGGCAAAGAGCACGTCCGCGCCGGCGTCAATCTGTGCCAGTGCTGCTTCCTTCGCGGCTGCCGGGTCGAACCAGCTGTTGATGAAAGTCGTGATCACATTCACTTCGGGGTTGACGGAGGTCGCTCCGGCGATGAAGGCGTTGACGATCCGGTTAACCTCCGGCACCGGGAAACCCCCGACGACGCCGATCACGTTGCTCTTCGTCAGCCCGCCGGCAAGCATGCCGGAAAGATATGCAGGCTCGTGGATCCAGTTATCAAAGACAGAGAAATTCGGTTCGGCTGGCCCACCCCCGGAACCGAAGACGAAGGCGATTTCCGGGTAGTCTGAAGCCACGCGGCGCACAGCTTCCTCATTACCGAACGCATCGCCGAATATGATCGCCGGTTTTTTCTCGTCCGCGACCTCACGCAAGATCCGTTCCATATCACCGGCATAACCAATGTCGTCGACAAATTCGTAAGTGATTTTTCCTTCGGCGACGGCTGCCTGAAGCGCAGTATGAATGACGCCGTCCCAGGGCTCTTCGATCGCAGTGGCGTATGCGCCGAAGACGAGCAGCGGGCCGGATCCAGCCTCATCGGTTGGAGCGGTATCCGCAGGTGCGCACCCCACCATTACGAAAATAAGTAAGAGCAGCAAAACGAAAACGGGTTTTTTCATCTCTATTTCTCCTATTCGATTGTTTATAGCCGGGGTTACTGGAACTGAAGACACTCTTGGAAACGACCACTTTCACGAAAATTTCAGCGGGCTCGATTCGCTTCCCGATCAAGTATCTTTAAGATTTTAATGGACAACTGTCATTCTGTCACTTACTGTTCCGAGGAAATGAAGCTGAAATTTCTCAGTCTCAACGAAGCATCATCCCGGCGGAATGGCACTCAAGTGGAGCAGACAAACATCGCGTGTAGCCCGGGCGGTTGGTCCGCACAGCGGAGTAAAGGTCCATGGTTCGATACGCGGATTACTCGAAAAAATCCTTCATGGGTTCGAAATAATTTTCCACCCACCCTTCTTTGTAAATCATGCCGTGGGCAGGAAGGTTCGAATGCCGGATTTTCACGCGTGTCCGATCACCCGCCGGTTCGAAAAGCACCTCGAGGACAGAATCAGCTTCATCATCCGAAAACTCGACTGTCCGCCAGGATTGGAGGATGCGTCCTGGCGGTGACAGTTCCAGGTTGGAACCGGAGATATATCCATCCCAGGCTGTGAATGCGCCGCCGATCTCGTCACTGACGTGCGCCTCGCCGCCTGTCATTGCAGTATGCTGGTCGGAATCCAGCCAGGCGTTAAAAAGCGTCTGTGCAGGAGCAGTTATAAGCGTTTCGACTTCAAATTCGATAGACATACCGGCTTTTCCTTCCTTAGAAAAAAGGTCTTACATGCATCATCGATCAATTCAGACTGCATGGGAATGTGTCAATGGGGCCACGGTTCTTAAGATTTTGGGACCTGTACAAGGCTGGAGTCCTGCGCAGGTCTTATTGGTACCAGATTTTCCCAGCAATTCAGCCTTTGTTATCAATTTCAAACAGGTTTGCCAGGCTTTACGCCTGTCCAGGATTATCAGGATTTACAGTAAAGTTTTCTTCTTTTATTTCATTTAGACAGGGGCTGCAGAAGTCTTGCAACAACCCTTACAGGTATCCGCCTCACCCATTCATTACTCAATAATCACCAGGAAATAACTGTAATTGGAAAACATTTCAATATTCGAGACGCCGTCGTTGTATTTCTCCGTGCTGTAAATTTCCTGATAAATATAATACTCTCCGCTTGGCCAGTTATCAATTACCAGGTAAGTTTCATACCATTCCTACCCGGCTTAACAGCGCACGGACCTCTTCAACGCCGATTTTCTTGATATCGTCCTGGTATTTCAAAATGACACCGATCGTTTCTGCAACGACTGCTTCATCCAGCACTTCTTTGTCCAGCGCGACGAGTGCAGTGGTCCAATCGATGGTTTCAGCCACGCCTGGGAGCTTGTA
>JBFGQG010000103.1:0-9652 GCA_041564295.1 Anaerolineales bacterium
CGTTTTTATAAACCGCCAGGTCTTTTAAACGAGTGTTATTGAGAGGTGCGCTTTGAATGGATTGAGTTCAGAAAAAACTCCCTGTATCGTCGTCATGCATGGTGATGAAACCGGAGAGGAACTGCTTCAAGAAGCACTGCGTGTTTTGCATCCGAGCGTTATCCGGCAGCCGTTAAATTTCCAGGATTTTGACCTGAGCCTGGAAAATCGCCGGGAGACGCGCAACAAAGTCGTTGGTGAAGCAGCCGAAGCTGCGCTTAAGTCGGGCTTATCACTGAAAGCGTCGACGATTACACCTGAAAAACCTGGTGATGTCGGCAGCCCGAACGCTCTCCTGCGTGAAAAAATGGGCGG
The DNA here is from genome assembly GCA_041564295.1 of Anaerolineales bacterium. GTDB lineage: Bacteria > Chloroflexota > Anaerolineae > Anaerolineales > JABWBV01 > DATDOR01. The sequence goes on from JBFGQG010000103.1 coordinate 355, forward strand.
GAAAGTGATCCTGCGCACGGGACGCCGGATCCCGAATATTCGCCCGATCGGCGGCGTGCACGCGCCCATCGCCATCGTTCGCATGGCAGTTGACGACGCGTACGGCGCCCGAGAATGGCGCGAAGAAAAAGGCGGCGATGAGATCGCTTTCCGCACCTCCCGGATCTCTCGCAGCACGTGCCGAGCAGTTGCTGAATTTGCCTTCCAATACGCCCAGCGCAACGGCGCTCGCGTTTTCGGTGGCCCGAAATTCACGGTCAGCCCGATTTATGAGGGCATGTTCAAAGAAGAGATGGATGCTGCTGCAGAACGCCATCCCGGTGTGCGCTACCAACCGCTCCTGATTGACGCCACTTTTGCGCTCCTCCTCCAGACCAGCGGCGACCCGCTCGTCATCCCGGCCCTCAATCGAGACGGCGATCTTCTCTCCGACATGGTGCTGCAAATGTACGGCAGTATTGCCGGGAGTGAAAGCCTCGTATTGAGCTTTGATGAAACAGCGACGAACGTCACCGCAGTGATGGCTGAGGCTCCGCACGGCACAGCCCCAGCGCTCAAGGGGAAGAATATCGCCAATCCCATGGCGATGATTCTCGCCGGCGCGGCGCTGCTCGTCTATGCCAATACCAAAGAAGCAGACCGCGCTTCCCGGGCAATCTACGAAAGCGTCTTCGAAACGATTTATGAAGGCAAAGCGACGCCCGACCTCGGCGGCCAGATGTCTACAACTGAATTTACCGACGAAGTGATCCGGCGCGTCAGCGCGAAGCTTGAGGTCTGGTCTGCACTTGCATAGAAAAAGTTCGGTATAACCTGCATTGGTCAGCGAATCCGCATAGCCCTTTATTGCGTCTGATTCCCTGCATCTCGAACCAGGCACCTGGAACGACTACCAGCAATGAAACACCTTTCCCTCTTAATTTTTCTCGCCCTTGTCCTGCTGACGGCCTGCCAGGCGCCGGCCGGTGAGCCGACTGCAACGAGAGACGCAGCTGCGTCCTCAGTCGAATCGCCAACCGAAGAAACTGAAACAACCATCGATGTCACGGAGGAGATGCCGACGAACACGCCAACGCTGATGGTCGTTCAAGCCACCGCCACGGAGGAAATACCGTTCACACCGACCAGGACACCGCGTCCGACGAACACGCCGACCCCCACGGCAACTGCCACGCCGACGCTCGCTCCGTCAATTCCACCGGCTGATATCGAGATCACAGCTCCTGGCGCGCTGTCGAAAGTCATTTCGCCGATCCCTGTGCGGGCGCTGCTAGTCCCTGGCGACCAGGGTCGTGTGACCGTCGAACTGCTTGGAGAGGATGGCCGCGTGATTTCGAGGCAAATCACAATTCTAAATCCCAACCTCGGCCGCAAGGCCGGCCTGGTGATCGACCTTGCCTTTGAAATCCCAACAGAAGCTGAATTGGGGCGGCTCGTGATCGCTGTCCAGGATGAATATGGGCGCACAACGGCGCTATCTTCGACGGACCTGGTGTTGTTGTCCTCTGGCCAACCGGATTTCAACGTTGTCGTCGACAGATCCGCACCAGTTGTGATCCAGGAGCCGCAGATGAATGCCATAATTCAGGGAGACCGCCTCGTTGTAACAGGGATGGCCAGACCTGCAGTTTCCCTGGATTTCGTCATCGAACTTATCACCCAGGCAGGCCGAGTGGTCAGCCAGAGGGTGTTCGATGTAAAGGCCGATCACCCGGCCAGGCATGTCCCGTTTATCGTTGAAGTGCCATATTCTATCGAAGAACCGACCTGGGTATTACTGCTCGTCCGCGAGCAAGGCAACCGAATCCCAGGGATTACTTATCTGACCAGCACGGAGGTCTTACTGAGCCCATGAAAAGCACCAGCATTCGACGGCTTCAAACCGGATTGATAGTCCTGCTCACGGCAGTCCTGTTTACAGCATGTACAACTGAAGAACCCACACTGATTCCTCTTCCGACCGCGCGAGTGCCTTCTCTCCTGGAAATCGACCGCGCAACCGGACAATGGGAAAGCGGGAACAACCAGAATTATTTTGTTAGCGTGGAAGAGACCACCAATGAAGGCACGTTTCTATACCGGATTGTGATCGCCGATGGCGAAATCCGCGTAGCCCAACGGTTGGAGAAAGTGGAGGGAAAATGGCAGCAGCCGCAGCCGATCAGCAACGAAATTGCTGAAAAATATACAGTGGACGCATTGCTGGCCCGCGTTTTGCAGGATGCAAAAGGCGAAGGCGCGGCACCATTGAACATGTTCACTGTTTTTGACCCCTTCTCAGGGTATCCGACCCTGGTAGAAGCCAAGGCCATCCCAAGCTATACGGAAGACGGAAAAATGCGTCTGAATCGGGAACACAGCTACCTTTTCAGCCTCACTGTAGATATCTTGCTCGAGGATACTTTCGGCGCGAATAAAACTCCCCTTCTGACGCTGCATCTCAGCGGCGGTGAAACCGCTGCTTGCAGCACGCTGCGTATTTTTGACGACCGCACTTCTGTCTACAGCGACGATTGCCGCCAGATCCTCCTCCAGATCAACCCTCCCGAGAACAATTTAAGTGAACTGCAGGCGCACGCAGATGAGCTCGCGCTCATCGACGAGGTGAGGACCGAAGGAAACAGCACGAACAGGCTCATACTCAACGGAACCGGCACCCAGGTCGCCGACGCCGAGGTCCTTGATGAGATCTGGGCCCTGGCATTCGACCTCAATCAAATGCTTTCGCAACCTATCGGCGCAGGCGTGACTCTGCTTGCCTGGAACGGCACAGGCATATCGGGTTTTGACATGCGGACAAACCTCGAACAACCAGCTTCCCTGGCCTTCCGGGCGCCTTTTTATGGAGGTATAACCAACGATACTGGGAAATTGCTGGTTTATGCTGATGGGGCCGGATTGAAATGGCTTAACACAGTTTCCGGCGAAGCAGGCACGTACAGCTCAAACCCGGCTGGCCAGCATTATGTCCCCTTGGATGTGACAAGCGGAGGCAAGATCTTGCTCCAACGTTATACAGACGGCAGCGATATGGCTGAATGGGGCTGGATTTCGCTCGACGACAGGTCGTGGCACCCGCTTATTCAAGAGAACGCCTGTGTAGCCGGAGTCCAAGCTAACCTGCTTGACGAACGCGTTGTGGTCATCGTTCCCGGCTCACAGGGATGTGAGAGCAGTTCCTCACTGTGGATCGTCGACCTTGACAGTGGAACTGTAGAGGCCGTGGATACAGGCGAATCGCGCGCGGCCGCCGTATCCTGGTCTCCTGATGCTGCCACAATTGCTGCTGCACTTGAGACAGAAGGGGCGGACGGAACGGTCACAGTCGGGCTTTATACAATTGAAGCCGCCGGCATGGGCATCACCCATCTTACGGACGTTGCAGGAAGGATTACCGGCCTGACCTGGCGAGACGACAGTGAACGCATATTTTTTGGACTTACGGATGCCGCAGAGGCTGATAACGGGCTGATTGAATACGACCCGGCAGCAGGCGAAATTACGAATTTCCTTAACGGCACTGGACTGACGCCCATCGGCTTTGACCCGACCGGGGAATTTCTCGCATTCCTGGAGGGAAAGGATCTGCGGGTCTGGCTGGTAGCTTTCGGCCGCGTGGTCCCAATTACGCAAAATGCGCCGGTCGAAAACCCCTTTATCGGTTGGACGGATTCGACTTCGGGAGACTGAGATTCTTGTTAAAAACGACAGCCCCTTCCGTGAACCGGAAGGGGCTGTTTTAATTTCAGGTCCATATGCCGCCCTGAATCATCGCCAGGCCAACCAGAACACCCAGGCAATAAGCATCCCCCAGGCGATCCCACCGATCGCTTCAATCCAGCTGTGACCGAGTAATTCCTTCAGTTCCTTCTGTTGCTGTTCTTTGATTGGATGGCCGGCAGCGAGGTCATTAATGATTGCGTTAATCAACTGGGCATGCTGACCGGCCTGGCGCCTGATTCCAGTCGCATCATACACCACGACCATCGCGAGGACAAAACTGATCGCAAATAACGGCGTATCAAATCCTTCCCAGAGCCCGATACCCATCGCCAGGCCGCTCACGACGGCAGTATGCGAACTGGGCATCCCTCCTGTGCTGAGGATCAGCGCCCAGTTTAATTGTTTTGTCCGCACATATTCCAGGGGAATCTTAATCACCTGCGCCAGCATCCAACCGATCAGCGTTGCGATTAGTATGGAATTATTGAAGAAATCCTGGAAAATAGACATCTTTAACTGCCTGGAGGCCTGCTCAGGCGTTACTGCTGTTTTCTACATCATCAATTGCACGAATGCGCAGCTCGGCTTTTTCGAGCAATTGTGCGCAATGCCTGGTCAATTCCTGCCCCCGTTCGTACAGTGAAATTGCATTTTCGAGCGTTTGTTCTTCAATTTCAAGCACAGAAACAATGCGTTCGAGCTCAGCAAGGGCTTCTTCATAAGTCAGTTCATCAACCGGCTGTTTCTTCAGGTCCATCACGTCACTCCTATTCCGGGGAAATTTCATCCGGCGACGAAGCGACGCCTGCTTCAGACCGGACGAGATATTGCCGCAGGGGCGCATTGTCTGCGAGGACATCGTCGGCAAGAAGATCAAACTGTGCACGAGTGAATTCGTTTTCGTTGAGGAAACGAACGATATCCGGGCTGACATCCTGCTGGTACTTTTCCTGGACGGCCAGGAACTTTGCGCGATTGGATACGAACGCAGCAAAAACGAGCGCGCCGGCCAGGGCAGCGCAAGAGAAAACGAATACGCCGCTGAGGTCCAGTCCGCGCGCAAAATAAGTCACTGCGAGGACGATCACAAGTGGAATAGCCAGTATCCCGCAACCAAGCCGCATGGCGTTATTGAAAGCCTGCCCGGATATATTGATGCTCTGTGTAATCAGAGTATCGTTGAAATCCTGTATCGCTTCAAGCAGGATCTGCCGTCGTTCGTCTGTTAAATCTGTCATTTAAAACCTGTTCTTTTGCCGGGAGCCAAATCAGACCAGACCTCCAGCAGATTGAATGGGTCAACTCGCAGTAGTTGAACCGGTCACATTGGCCGCGATGGTTCCGTCCCTGACTCGAATTTCGACGTAATCGCCTTGCTTAACCTGCTTAACCGAGCGGATCAGCTCACCATCTGGTCCGGTGACGATTGAAAAGCCTCGCTGGAGTACGGCGAGAGGGTTCGCGCCACCCAGGCGCTCTGAAAGCGCCTTCAATTCTAACTTTTTGACCCTCAACAATCCTTCCATTGCGCGCGTGAGGCGCAGCTGGTCGTCATCGAGTTGCTGGCGATCGATGCGGAGTCGTGCGTATGGTGAAAAGCGCAGGAGCCGGTTGCTGGCTTCCGTCAAAACCCAGCGGCGATCCGATAAATAACCAGTAAAGATTTGATTGATTTGCCTGCCGGTCTCCACTAAAGCCTGCAGCAGGTCGGCGCGGCTCGGCGTCGCTAGTTCGGCCGCGGCTGTCGGTGTGGGCGCTCGCAGGTCGGCAGCAAAGTCCGCGAGGGTAAAGTCCGTTTCGTGGCCGATGCCGGTAATGACCGGTACGGGAGAAGCTGCGATTGCACGCACGACCTGTTCGTCGTTGAACGCCCACAGATCTTCGATCGAACCGCCGCCGCGCGCCATCAGGATCACGTCGGGAAGGTCAATTTCACAGAGCCGTTCGAGGCTGCGGACAATGCCTGCCGGGGCATCCACACCCTGGACGGCTGTCGGTGCCAGGATCACCTCGGCTATCGGGAAGCGCCTGCGGAGTGTGTTGAGCATGTCCTGAAGCGCAGCGCCGGTCGGCGACGTGACGATGCCGATCCTCTCAGGGAGGCCAGGGATCGGACGTTTTCTGTTCTCATCGAAGAGGCCTTCGGCCTCCAGCGCTCCTTTAAGACGTAAAAACTCCTGGTATAGGAGCCCCTGCCCGGCCTGCCGGATGTTATCGGCGTAAAGCTGGTATTGTCCGCCTGCATCATAGACGCTCACACTGCCGTGTACTTCTACAAGATCACCTTCTTTCGGCAGGAACCGCAGGCGGTTCACCTGCATTTTCCACATCACACACCGCAGCGAAGCCTGGGAATCTTTCAAAGTGAAATAGAAATGACCGGAGCTCGGTCTGGACGTATTCGAGACTTCACCGATCACCCAGACGCCTTGAAGATCCGGGAATGATTCGAGGCGATCGCGGATCATGCGCGTCAATTCAGCTACTTTTACAGGGGGTGCTTCTTGTTGGGAAAAGAGGGGCATCTGGTTCACGGTTCGAAGGATAAACGCAGAAAGGAAAGCTGGCAAGGTTTAGAACGCGAACGACAGAATAAACGCATCGGGCAGGTGATGCCTGCCCGATGCAGGTTAGGAATGGGTCAGGGAGAGATGACCACTCCACCTGAGGGTTCGAAATGGGCGGAAAAGTGCCGGAGGACCGGTGGCATTTTCACCATCCGGACTCCGTTGATCTTATGCCGGTATTCGTGCGCCTTCAGAATAACTTCTGCAAGATAATCGACATGGCTTTGAGTGTAGACCCTGCGTGGGAAAGCCAGGCGAACCAGTTCCATAGCAGAAGGCAATTCGCTTCCGTCAGGCTGAAGGCCGAACATGACGGAACCGATCTCGACTGAGCGCACGCCGCCGGCGAGGTAGAGGGCGAGGGAGAGGGCCCAGGCCGGATATTCGTTCTGAGGGATGTGGGGCAGCATGGATTTGGCGTCGATGTAAATGGCGTGACCACCGGTCGGCTTGACGATCGGCACGCCGGCGTTGTCCAATTTCTCGCCGAGATAAGCAACCGACCGGATACGGTAGCGGAGATAGTCTTCATCGAGGGCTTCGTAGAGGCCGACGGCGATGGCCTCCAGGTCGTACCCTGCCAGCCCGCCGTAAGTGACGAAACCTTCTGTGAGGATCAGGAGGTTCTTACATTCTTCGGCGAGATCGTCGTCGTTGAGGGCGAGGAAACCGCCAATGTTGGACATACCGTCTTTCTTGGCGCTCATCGTACAGCCGTCGGCGTACGAGAACATTTCTTGAGCGATCTCAAGGGGTGTTTTGTTCTCATAACCGGGTTCGCGCTGTTTAATGAACCAGGAGTTTTCCGCGAAGCGGCAGGCATCGAGAATGAGCGGGATGCCATTCACGCGGCAAATTTCGCTCACTGTACGGAGATTGGCCATGCTGACGGGCTGTCCGCCGCCAGAGTTGTTCGTCACGGTGACCATGGCGAGAGGCACTTTCCCGGCATGGTCTTTGAGTGTTTTCTTAAGCTTGTCGGGGTCGAGATTGCCTTTGAACGGGTGAATCGTACCCGGTTGGTGAGCGACATCGTATGGAATGTCCAGCGCCAGCGCGCCGCGGTACTCGATATTGGCGCGGGTTGTATCAAAATGTGTGTTGTTGGGAACGATATCTCCTGGTTTGAGAGCAGCTCCGAAGAGGATGCGTTCTGCGGCGCGGCCCTGGTGTGTGGGAATGACATGTTTGAAACCCGTGATCGTGTGGACGGTTTCTTCAAACTTATAGAACGATTTTGCGCCGGCGTACGATTCGTCTCCCTGCATCATTCCGGCCCACTGCTGTGAGGACATCGCGCCGGTGCCGGAATCCGTCAGCAGGTCGATCAGGACGTCTTCGGCCTTTAACAGGAACAGGTTGTAATGGGCGTCCTTGAGCGCCTGTTCGCGTTGCTCTGGAGTGGTGCTGCGGATCGGCTCGACGGTCTTGATTCGAAAGGGTTCGATGATGGTTTTGAATTGCATGGATCTTCCTCCTGGAATAGGTGCATTTTCCCCTATGCCTGGGATTCTACCATCCACCGAACTCGAAGATGCCGTCATCTGGGGGTGATATGTGGGCCTGGAGCAGTTCTTCCAGGGAATCGAAGCTGCCGATTAGATCGGCAGTGTTCAAAAATTCATTGGTGGATTGGTTCATCAGTGGGAAGGAACTATATGGCCAGGCACGAAAATCGGAAGTGAGTCCATGAGTCTGGGGATTCCGGTGTATGTAAACGACCAGTGTACGGAAATAGCGTTCATTGGTGATGAGCTTGCGCTTCAGGTGTTTTTCGAAAAGGCTGCCGCGCCGGCCGTAAGTGTTGTTGATGGCTTTGGAGTAGGCGATGAAGAGGTTTGCAAACCGTCGGGAAATCGGTTTGTTGTCTGGAACTTCGGCTTCACCTTTAAAGCGAACTAAAAAGTGAAAATGATTTGGGAGCAGGCAAAAAGCAAGCGTGTGTGCTGCGGGAGAGATGTATTTTTGGTAGAGACGAAGGAAATATTCATAATTTCGCTCTTCGAGGAAAATATTTTCGCGGTTATTGCCGCGGTTGTAAATATGGAAGTAACAATCGGGAAGGAAGGGGATATAGGCCATATCTTTTGCTCCAGACATGGCAAGTCTTAAAGACTTGCCATGTCTGACCGCATTATAGACAAAACTGCAGGGGGGACCTCACGACGCGCCCGAAAAAAGTCGGGCTTCCCCATTGCCTATTCCCCCGGTGCAGTGCTTTAATCGAAACACAACTATGGACACTTTCAAGCAACCCTCAAAAATCTCCTCTCTCCTGACACGCGGACTCATTATCCTCGCAATCATCGCAGCCATATATTTCGGCTGGCAGTGGCTCAACCCCCTTGCAGCCTTGAACGCCATCCAACCCACCGCTTCTCCTTCTTCCGGACTGACGCTCAACATTGAAGATGGCGCAACATTTTCTGAGCCCATCCTGAATCTCTCCGGCACCGCCTTCCCGGACCGCCAGCTTCTGATCAACGGCCAACCCCTGCCGATCAACCCGGACGGCAGGTTTAACCTCACTCTGCAGCTCGCCGAAGGCCCCAACCTGATCATCGTAGAAACGTTCGACGAAAAAGGGAACATCATTTCGCTCGTCCGGCAGGTGACTTACTCCCCCCCGGGTGCTGCCCCATCTGTACCACCCCCTTCAGCATCCACATCTTCCGGGTTGCTCGGGTTTGCACTCCTTGTGATCCTCGCCGCTGCAGGTCTCGCAATTATGCGCCGCCGGAAACCGTGGATCCATGTCACAACCGACACGCCCCAATTCAAACCCTCGTCCCTGACAGGTATACCCCACCCACTGACGATCATCGTCGAGCTCGATCGGACCACGCGGCTCAGCCTCCATGTGACCGACGAAAACCGGTCCAGGCTGACAACGCTTCTCAACAACCGACGCCGGGAGGCCGGAAGACACACGTTTACCTGGAACGGCTACAGTCTCTCAGGCGACGTTGCACAACCCGGCAAGGTCTTCATCGTCGGGGAGGCCGGCA
>JBFGQG010000104.1:0-9606 GCA_041564295.1 Anaerolineales bacterium
CCTGACCCCGCCCAACCGCCCTGGCACGATATTTCTCGGCAATCTGAAAGAATTCCGCGAGAGAAACATACACCTCTTCATCGACGCTGCGAAAGAACAGGGCGACGTCGTCCGGCTCCGGTTCGGACCCAACACCATGTACCTCATCAGCCACCCGGACGGCGTTCAGCACATCCTGCAGGCCAACAACCGCAACTACGGCCGCACGACGTACGCCAACAACCTGATCAAACGCATCACCGGGCTCAACCTCTTCACCAGCGAAGGCGATTACTGGCTGCGCCAACGCCGCCTCATGCAGCCGGCCTTCCACCGCAAACGGCTGGAAACTTTCAACAATGTCATGGTCAACTCGACCCAGCGCCTCCTCGACCGCTGGCGACCGGCCATCAGCACCGGAAAACCCCTCGACATGCACGTCGAAATGACCCACCTCACGATGGACGTCGTCGGGCAGGCCCTGTTCAGCGTCGACCTCACGGACGAATCGAGCGTCCTCGGCAAAGCATTCAGAATCTCAACAGAATACCTGAACGACAGTTTCCGGGAACCGTTTACACTGCCGCTTTCCTTCCCCACGACAAAGAATAAGACGGTCAACTGGGCGATACGCACCGTTCAAGAAATCATCCAGTACATGGTCGACGAACGACGGAAAACTGGTGAACAAAAGGACGATCTGCTGGCCATGCTCATGGAAGCCAGGGACGAAGAAACCGGCGAATTCATGTCCGACGAACAGCTCCGCCAGGAAACGGCCATTGTGATCGGCGCCGGGCAGGAAACGACCTCCAACCTCCTCACCTGGACCTTCCATATCCTCAGCGAACACCCGGATATTGAAGAGCGCATGATCGCAGAAATCGACTCAACCCTGCAAGGCCGAACACCATCAATGGACGATCTGCACAACCTGCCTTATTTGCGTATGCTCATCGATGAAGTGCTGCGATATTTCCCGCCTGCCTGGGCGATCGCAGCCCGCAATACGCTCGAGGATGATGAGATCCTCGGATTCCACATCCCGAAGAACAGCACCGTCTTCGTCGTTCCCTTCATCCTCCACCGGGACCCGCGCTTCTGGCAGGATCCCGAAAGAATTCTCCCAGACCGTTTCTGCGAAGAACACACGGCCGAACGCCATAAATACGCCTACCTGCCGTTTGGCGCCGGTCCCCGCAAGTGCATCGGCAACACGTTTGCGCTGATCGAATCCCAATTGATCCTTGCAACGCTCTACCAGAAGGTCCGCCTTGTTACGGCTCCCGGCAAAAACGTCGTGCCGGATCCAGCGTTCACACTGCGCGTCAAAGACGGCCTGCCCATGACGGTCGTCCCCCGCTGAATTCGACCCGGTAACGGCCCCAGATGAAGTCAACCGTTCGCAGCGCTGCACTCAATCTCATTTCACTGATCGCACCACACATTCCTCTCTCTGTTTACAGAACTTTCTCCCCACGGAACCCGCTGGGTTTTTTCTACCACGTCATTTCAGACACGCCGGTTCCACATATCGAGCATCTTTACCCGGTTAAAACGTCTAACGCGTTCGAGCAGGACCTGATCTGGTTGAAAGAGAACACGTCCCCGATCGGATATCCGGAGCTGGTCGCTCATTTCTCCAGTGGTCAGAAGCTGCCCCAAAACGCCGCGTTTATTTCCTTTGACGATGGTTTCCGGCAGTGCTACGACGTTGTCTATCCCCTCTTGCTGAAACACGAGGTCCCCTGCATCTTTTTCCTGACGACGGATTGGATCGATAACCGCACGCTCTTTTTCAGGAGCAAAATCTCTCTCGCACTCAATGCTCTGGCAAAGCTTTCTCCTGAGAAAAGGAAAGAAGCGCTCGCCAACCTGAACCCAGGACTCGGTTCTCCTCTCGGAGAGCTCGAATTCACCCAGTGGCTGAAAACGCACAAAGATCCCGCCTCCGCAGACTTCGACGGTATTTGTGCCGCGCTCGGGATTGACACCGGCCGGTATCTTGCAGAAAACCGGCCGTACCTGAATCGCGCCCAAATCAAGGAGATGCAGGCAGGTGGTTTTGTCTTCGGGGCCCATTCCTGCAACCATACCAAGTTCCTGCTCCTGTCTCCAGATGAACAGGTGCGGCAGATCGTCGATTCATGCAGGGTCGTGCAGGAGATCACCGGTTCCAACGAGGTCCCATTTGCATTCCCGTTCTCTGGCGAAAACGTCTCGCGGGAAATGCTCCGGCAGCTAAAAAAGGACCATCCCGAAATAGGCTTGATCTTCGACACCAAGAAATTAATGCGGGAACCGGACGTTGTACAGCGCATTTGGGCCGATAAACCTGCCAGCGTCGATCCGGGACAAAACCTGGCCTACTGGCTGCGGGACGGATATATTCGGCTCGTCACACGAAACCAGTCCCAATTCCCCTGAACATCCCACTTTTTTTCTGCTTGACCTATTCATGCGCGCGGTTATAATTCAAAGGCTGAATTTTGGAAAAACCTATGGAATCAAACGCTGAAATCACCAGAGAACTTTCTTTACTCGAACATATCGAGGCAGACCCGGATATAAACCAGTCCACCCTGGCTGCAACGCTTGGAATTGCTGTGGGTACCGTCAACTGGCATCTGAAACGCATGGTCGCTAAGGGCTACGTCAAAGTGAAACGGGCTGAGAGAAAGAAACTGCGCTACATCATCACGCCGGAAGGGCTGGCATTCCGCGCCAGACTCACTGTGGACTATATTGAACAATCCTTCTTGCTGTACCGCAGGGTCCGCTCGCGTGCACGGGAGCAGATCAAAAAGTTGCGTGAAAGCGGTCACCAGTCCGTGCGAATTGTCGGCGAGGGCGACATCGCTGATGTCTGCCGGCTGACCTGTCTCGAATTAGGGGTGGCGGTCGTTAATGATGGGGATGTCCCTCAATTGATAGTAGACGGCATGAAAGTCTCGCTGAAAATTAATAATTAACGTTTTCTTCTGAACGAATGGATTGGGATGCGCATGGAAAACCACAATCATATCTTAATTACTGGCGGCGCTGGTTATATCGGCTCCCTACTGGTCGGTGAATTACTCCGTCTTGGTCACCGCGTGACTGTCGTCGACAATTTACTCTTCGGCGGCGAATCACTGGTGGCTTATTTACCGCATGAGAACTTCCATTTCGTGAAAGCAGATGTCTGGGAACCGCGCGCGATTAAATACGCGGCTAACAAGGACTGGCCGGCGCCGTACGCCATTGTGCATCTCGCCGCTATTGTCGGGTTCCCCGCCTGCCAGGCGGTCGGGCAACAGGTGGCGTGGCGCTATAACGTACAGGCGACGCAGCATGTATACGAGCAGGCTGCTGAACTGGAAGTCGACCGCATGATACTGGCTTCCACTTACAGCAACTACGGCCTGTCTGAAGACGGGCTTCCGGTGACCGAAGAATCGCCGCTTGTGCCGCAATCCTTGTATGCAGAAACGAAAATCGCGGCGGAAAATTACCTGCTTGAGCAGACCCAAGGGAAAACTGCTCCGCTCATCTTCCGCTTTGCCACTCTTTTCGGCCTCTCCCCGCGCACTCGTTTCGACCTGATCATCAACCAGTTCGTGCTGGAAGCGCTGCGCGACCGCAAGCTCCTGATCTACCAGCGCGGATACTCCCGCTCTTTTCTGCATGTTTTCGACGCTGTCCGCGCCATCATCCTCGGCCTGGAAGCGCCGCAGGAAAAAATCCGGGGGCAGATATACAACGTCGGCACAGACGACGGCAACTGCACGAAAGACGAAATCGTCGGCCTGATCATCAAACGCCTGGCGGAAACACGCGTTGAATACAAAGACCTGACCTTCGGCGGAGATATGCGTGACATCTCCGTCTCGTTTGAAAAAATTCGCAGCCAGCTGGGTTTTAAGGCCACACGCACGGTCGACGACGGGATTCGCGAGGTGCTCCATGCCTTGCAGGACGGCATTATTAAAGATCCGATGAACGCGCGGTACCGCAACGCGCGGTTTATTGTGCAGTGAACTTGAAGGCCTGTCCCGAGACCTGCCCTTCGGATTCGCCTCAGGGCAGGCGAGCGATCCCACTGGCTGCAGGTTGAAGATTAATTTATTATGGCAACAGTCGATTCTTTTGAAGATCTGGAAACATTGCAGAAAGCGCATCTGATTACGAATGAAGTGTGCGCGATTTCAGATGTCGCCATATTTGCAAGAGATTTTGCATGTCAAGATCAGGTGCGAAGAGCGGCATTATCGATCCTGTCAAATATTGCTGAAGGATTCGAGAGCCAGATACAGAAGGCTTTTATTCGTAATCTGGCTTACGCGAAAGCTTCCGCAGGCGAGGTGCGCTCGCAGTTTTACATCACCTTTGATTGGGAATATTTATCCGAAGAGGATTTTCATTTATTGAAAAATAAACTGAACACTTGCAGCCGGCAGATCCAGTCATTAATTTGCTATCCGGATTCACAACCAGACTCCCGCCGCACAAAAGAAGAAGGTGTTTATTATGATTTCCAACCTTAAACCTTCAACCTTCAATCAGGAACAGGAAAACAGCTTCTGGGCCACTAAATCCGTCACAGTCACTGGTGGATCGGGCTTTCTCGGTTCATTCGTCGTCGAGCAGCTAGAGGCGCGCGGCGCTGTAGACATCTTCGTCCCCCGCAGCACGGACTACGACCTGACCACAACCGAAGGCGTCGACCGCATGCTGTCGGACGCTGAACCTGACATCCTGATCCACCTTGCAGCCCTGGCCGGCGGAATCGGCGCAAACCGCGAACGCCCTGCCGATTTCTTCTACAAGAACCTGATGATGGGCGTCCCGCTGATGCATGCCGCCTGGGAAAAAGGTGTCTCGAAATTCGTTGCAGTTGGCTCCATCTGCTCCTATCCCAAGTTCACACCGCTTCCTTTCAAGGAAGAAAATTTATGGGACGGTTATCCTGAGGAAACCAACGCGCCTTATGGATTGGCCAAGAAGATGCTGCTGGTCCAGGCACAGGCTTACCGCGAGCAGTACGGCTACAACGCTATTTACCTGATGCCGGTCAACCTGTACGGGCCGCGCGATAACTTCGACCTGGAAACGTCGCACGTCATTCCGGCCCTGATCCGGAAATGCCTGGAAGCACAGGAGCGCGGCGAGAAAGAAATCGTAGCCTGGGGCGACGGCTCACCGACTCGCGAATTTCTCTACGCACCCGACGCCGCAGAAGGGATCATCTCCGCCGCGGAGAAATTCAACGGCAGCGAACCTGTCAACCTCGGTTCCGGCCAGGAGATCAGCATTAAGGACCTCCTCGAGCTCATCGCCCGGCTGACAGGATTCGAAGGCAAAATCGTCTGGGATACGTCCAAACCGAACGGACAGCCTCGCCGCGCGCTCGACACGACCCGCGCGGCGGAATACTTCGGCTGGCGCGCCAGCACGGCATTTGAGGACGGACTGCGAGCAACGATTGAATGGTATCGCAGCCATCGAAATTGATTTATGACCCTGACAACCCCTCCCCCTCCCGAAACCATCCGCATCCGCCCTACACGCGGCTGGATCGCGCTGAACCTCGGTGATCTCTGGCGCTACCGTGAACTCGTTTACTTTCTGACCTGGCGCGACATCAAGGTCCGCTACAAGCAGACGGCCCTCGGCGTCGGCTGGGCGATCCTGACCCCCCTCATCCAGATGATCGTCTTTTCGGTCATTTTCGGGAACATCGCCCGCCTCGATTCTGAAGGCTTCCCCTACCCGATCTTTACATTCGTCGCGCTGCTGCCCTGGCAGCTCTTTGCCAAGGCGATGAGCGATGCGGGGCGGTCGCTGGTCTCGAACCGCAATATGCTGACCAAGGTCTATTTCCCACGCCTGGTCATCCCGGTCTCCACCCTCGTCAGCGGACTGCTGGACTTTGCGATCGCGTTCGTGATCATGATCGGCATGATGGTCTATTACAAAATTTCACCGACGCCTGCGTTCTGGACCCTGCCCCTCTTTCTTCTCCTCGCGCTGACGACGGCGCTCGGTGTCGGGCTGTGGTTTTCGGCGATGAACGTCCACTACCGCGATATCGGCTACGTACTGCCGTTCCTGACGGAGGTCTGGAAATACATCACCCCCGTCGCCTATTCGGCGCAGTACGTCACTGGGGCCTGGAAGTTTATCTACGCACTGAATCCAATGGCCGGCGTCGTCCAGGGCTTCCGCTGGGCCATTCTCGGAACTGATCTCGGCCCGGACGCTGCCCTTACGATCGGCATCTCCACCGCGATTTCGATCATCGTCCTGATCTCCGGCCTGTACTACTTCCGCCGGATGGAACGCACGTTCGCGGACACGGTCTGAGGCACACGAACAGATGAATTCGAATCACACGGCCATCCGCGTGGATGGACTTTGCAAAGAATACAGGATCGGTGCTGCGCCGGAAAAATACCGGACGCTGCGCGATTCCATTGCCGCCGCCTTGAAAGCGCCGTTCAACCGTATCAGAGGGCAGCTCCCGACCGCGAACACCCGCATCTGGGCGCTTCAGGATGTCTCCTTTACTGTCGAAAGAGGCCAGGTGCTTGGCGTGATCGGGCGCAACGGCGCCGGAAAAAGCACATTGCTGAAGCTGCTCAGCCGAGTCACTGAGCCGACCCGCGGCGAGATTGAAATCACCGGGCGGGTGGGGTCCCTGCTGGAAGTCGGGACCGGATTTCATCCCGAATTGACCGGACGCGAGAACATCTATCTCAACGGCGCGATCCTGGGGATGAAACGGATCGAAATTGAGAAGAAATTCGACGAGATCGTCGATTTTTCGGGCGTGGAGCAGTTCATCGACACCCCGGTCAAACGCTACTCCTCCGGCATGTACCTGCGCCTGGCTTTCGCCGTTGCAGCCCACCTGGAACCGGAAATCCTGGTGGTGGACGAGGTTCTCGCCGTGGGCGACGCTGAGTTCCAGCGAAAATGCCTCGGCAAGATGGACGACGTGGCTCACGAAGGCCGGACGGTGCTGTTCGTCAGCCACAACATGAGCGCCATCCTGCAGCTCACCCAGGAAGCGATCCTGCTTGAAAAAGGCCGTCTCGTCCAGCGCGGTCCAAGCACCGAAGTCGTCGACAGGTACCTTTCGGCCGGTTACTCACAGAGTGGTGTACGCATGTGGGAAAAGGACGAAATTCCGGCGGATGCAGCGCCGTTCGTACCGAATGCACTGCGCGTCTGCAATCCGCAGGGGACGGTCGTCGATACTGTTCGTTCGACTGAACCAGTCACCCTGGAAATCGAGTATTCACTCGACCGTCCGATCACCGGCCTGCGTGTGGGCGTTTACCTGATGAGCATGCGCGGTGAATTGATCTTTACCGCTTTCGACACCGACTCAACCGAGCTTTTCGAGAAACACAGTGAACGGGCCGCAGGACGCTTCATCAGCCGCTGTACGATCCCTGCAGACACACTGAACGAGGGTCGCTACGCCGTCGGCATCAATGCCAGCAGTTTCCGCGTCCAGCGGTATTTCCATGATGAACGCGCGCTCGTCTTCAACGTCGACTCCACCGGCGCGCCCGGTATGCACTGGCCCGAACAGCGGCTGGGAATGGTCCGGCCGCGGCTGGATTGGGAAATCGAGAGGATCTAGCACCGCCAGATGACCGAATTAAAAGACTTTTTAGGAAATATCCCCTATACCGCCGAACTGTACTGGCTCCTTCGGCAAAAAGACAGCCCCACGACGGTCGGTATGAACCTGCGCAAGCTGGTTAATGCGCTGCCGGGCTGGGTGGAAGCAGCAAAACAGGCTGCTCCACAGGACGGCCCGCGCAAGAAGATCGTTGTGTTTGGAATGATCAACTACTGGATCACCTATTCGACGCTTCTGTCACTCTCGCTTGCGGCCCAGGGGCACGAAGTTACCCTGGCGTTCCTGCCGTACGCCCACTGGCGCAAGTTCGAAAAACGTTTCGACGTCCGCCGCCAAAACGCCTACATCCTCGAAACCCTCAAACCGGCTGCAGAACTGGTTGGTGTGGTTTCTCTCTTTCAATCAAAAAGTGCAAATGCCGGCGCCTTGCACCTGGAACCCGGCACTTTATCTGCGCAGGCCCATCGCGACACGCAATACTCCCTCCTTACAGAGGAGATCGAAGTCGGCTCCGACCTCTACAACATGCGCCTCGAACGAAATCGGGCCATGGCCGAAGCAGCCCACGCTTTCCTTTCCACGCACCAGCCCGACGCCGTCATCACACCCAACGGCAGCATCCTCGAGTTCGGCGTCATGTTCAGCGTTGCTAAAAGCCTGCGGATCCCGGTCAGCACGTTCGAATTCGGCGAGCAGAACTACCGCATGTGGATGGCGCAGGACGACGACGTCATGCGCCAGGACACGACCGCCCTCTGGCGGGCCCGGGGAACCACGCCGCTCACAGACGAGGAGTGGTCGCAGATCCGCACGATGTTTGAAGCCCGGCAGGGCGCCCGCGTCTGGGAAACGTTCGAGCGCACCTGGCAGACGGCAGATAGCAAAGGCGCTGCCCAGATCAGGGCTGAACTCGGTCTCGACGATGGCCCCCTCGTCTTCCTCCCAACGAACGTCCTTGGCGACAGCCTGACCCTTGGCCGCCAGATTTTCATCGGCATGACTGAGTGGATTCGCCGCACGATCCGCTGGTTCAGGGAGCACCCGGAATACCAGCTCGTCGTCCGCATCCACCCGGGCGAACAGATCGGCTGGGGTCCATCCACCTACGACCTGCTGAAGGCCGAGTTCCCCGAATTCCCCCCGAACGTGCGCGTGCTGCCGGCCGATTACAAAGTCAATTCGTACGACCTCGTCGATGCAGCGCGCGGCGGCCTTGTCTACACCACCACGATGGGTATGGAGATGGCGATGATCGGCAAACCGGTCATCGTTCTCGGTGAGACACACTATCGCGGTAAGGGTTTCACTCACGATCCGGAAAATTGGGAAGACTATCTCGGGCTGCTTGAAGGTGTGCTCGCCGCTCCCGAAAAATACGCCCCGAACCGTGAAAAAATTACCTCTGCCTGGACTTATGCCTACCGGTTCTTCTTCGAATATCCCCAGCCGTTCCCCTGGCACATCCAGCATTTCTGGGAATGCATCAAAGAATGGCCGCTAGCGCGTGTGCTGTCGGATGAAGGACGGGCGAAGTATGGAAAGACGTTTAAGGCTTTGATCGGCAGTGAGAAACTGTTTAAGGTTTAAGGTTGAAGGCTTGTCCCGCGTCTTGCCCTGAGGCGCAGCCGAAGGGTAAGCGAGGGATCTGCTTTCAACCAATAACGAGACGATAATATTTTGCAGGGATTTAATCCATGAAAAACGACGTACGCGATTTCTACGACAATATCGGCTGGAGCCAGGTTGGCGACGGAATCTACCAGAACGCCCGTTATGAAGACCTGCGCGAAGTCTCCCAGGACTACATCCACAAATGCCACCTGCGCATCAACCGCCACCTGGCGCAGGAAGGCCGTCTTCTGCTCGACGCCGGTTCCGGGCCAATCCAATATGATGACTACCTGCCCTTTTCGGCGGGGTACCAATATCGCGTCTGTGCAGACGTATCGATCACTGCGCTGAAGGAAGCCCGTGAGAAAATCGGCGAGCAC
>JBFGQG010000105.1:0-9487 GCA_041564295.1 Anaerolineales bacterium
AACAACGTTTACAACAGCAAACCTTATTTTGGAACGGGAGGCTGCTGGTCTTTACACATGCCCTTCTGTTCGTCCTGGGTTTTTCTTTCGTTTTTATCGTCGGTTGGGGCGGCGCAGCCACACTGCTCGGCCAGGTGTTCAAGACTTATAAAGAACTTCTGGCGCAGATCGGCGGCGTGGTCGTGATTATTTTCGGTCTTTCGACGCTTGGCTGGTTGAAGATCCCCTGGCTGAACTTCGATACGCGCCCGGATTGGCAGGGCAACGCCCAATCCGGCTGGATGTCTTCGGCACTGATGGGCGTATTTTTCGCTGCCGGTTGGACACCCTGCATCGGTACAACACTCGGTGCGATCCTGACGCTGGGTTTCAGCGGGGAAAACAGCATGCAGGCAATGGTGCTCTCAAGCGGTTACGCCCTGGGCCTCGGCGTGCCATTCCTCGTGATCGGCCTGGGTATGGAAAAGGCCGCCGGTTATCTGCATAAATTCCGCCGCCACATGCGCACGATGCAGGTCGCCAGCGGGATACTGCTGATCGCAATCGGCCTGATGCTGCTGACCAACCGCCTGGCCCTGATCGCGATCTGGGCCCAGCGCAACGGCTTTTTCCCCGACTTTCCTCTCGGCGAGGCCGTCACGCCGACTTATCCCATTGCTGTGGCCGCCGGGTTGATCTCATTCCTTTCGCCGTGTGTGCTGCCGCTTGTGCCGGCATACATCGGTTACCTGAGCGGGCACGCACTTGGCGGCAGGTCCAAGTGAATCATGCACCCGCGCTGACCCGGGGCCAAAAAACGAGCTACTGGTTTGCAAACCATTGGGTCCTGGCATTCGGTCTCATGTACGGCATTTTCGTGGGTTTGCCCTTCCTCGCACCCGGGTTTATGAAGATCGGTTGGGAAATGCCTGCGCGGGCGCTATACTTCGTCTATTCTTTTTTGTGCCACCAGCTGCCCGACCGCTCTTTCTATCTTTTCGGTCCGCAGTTAACGGTTGACATGAACACAATCCGGGCGGCATGGCAGGACACGGGCAACCTGTTGGTTTTGCGGCAGTTTATCGGCAACCCGGAGATCGGGTGGAAAGTTGCCTGGTCAGACCGGATGGTCTCGATGTACGGCAGCGTCCTGGTTGCCGGCATATTGTGGGGCGGATTCCGAAAACGATTGAAAGCGCTCCCTCTCTGGGCGTTCATCTTGCTGGCCTTACCGATTGCATTCGACGGCGTCTCTCATTTTGTCAGCGACCTGGGGGGACTGGAACAGGGATTCCGTTATACGAACGCATGGCTTGCCGAATTAACCGGCAACGTTTTTCCTAAAGATTTTTATATCGGAAACGCGTGGGGTTCGTTCAACGCCTGGATGCGCCTGGTTACCGGCGTATTGTTCGGCACCGGAATCGTCTGGTACGGTTTTCCGATTATTGATGAAGTGGCCGAGGCGACCCGCAGGCGGGTCGAACTGCGGCAGGAAGCCTTGGACTTGCTTCAAAAGCTCCAGAAGCAGGACAAATCGGGGTCGATTCGCATTTAGCAGGCAAAACGGCGCGTTCGGAACGCGCCAAAATGCCCATGCCGCTTTCCTATCGTTGGGGATATGCTATTTGCAATTTCCGATTTTCAAACCTGGAGGCAGCAAATGATACGCAGATTGGGCATTCTGGTTTTCGTCCTTTTAATTTTAGCGCTTGCAGCATGCAGCGGTTCCCCTGCTCCGGCGGAATTCACCATAGAAATGTCTGAATTCGCATTTACGCCGAACGTGTTCGAAGTGCAGGTTGGGCAGGAAGTCACGATCCATCTCAAAAACGCCGGTGCGCTGAACCACGAACTCATGATCGGGCAAAATGCCATGATGATGGACGGCATGCCGAGTGGTTTTGAGCACAACCTGTTTGAAAACTCCGAACCTATGGTGATGGGTGGGATGTCGGAAGGCGATATGGAATCTGACGACCACGGTATGGAAGAGATGGACCACGGCTTCATGGTCCTGATGCCAAAAGGCGCTGAAGATGCCACAATCAACTTTACGGTCACGGAAGATATGGCCGGCACGTGGGAACTCGGTTGTTTTACGGATAGTGGCGTGCATTACAACCAGGGCATGACCGGGACGTTTATCGTCAATCCGTAGGGGTCACCCGCTGGGCGACCCGTATAGCCTACGGGCGACCCATCTTGCACGCGACCCTCATAAAATCCCTATGATCTTCCGCATACCACTCCTCCGCTCCATACTAATCCTGGTTGCAGCAGTTTTCCTGCTTGCAGCCTGCCTCGTCAACAGCCCTTTCCAGCAGTTTGAAAGCAACGGCGAGCGCATCTATTACACAGGCGTCAATGAAAACGGCAGGCGAATCTCGTACAGTAGTGGAAGCTCCGGCGGGATGATGATGAATCGCAGGCTGACCTGCGCCGCCTGTCACGGCGAGGACGGAAAAGGCGGTCCGCACATCATGCACATGACGACAATGGATGCACCGGATATCCGGTATTCTGCACTCAAAGGCCAGACAGGTGCCGATGACCACGAGAGTACCGGTCATGACGATGAGCATGGGAGTGAATATTCGATTGAAACATTCACGGAAGCCGTCGTCGAAGGCCGTCACCCAGATGGGGCCCGGCTCAGCCGGGACATGCCGCGCTGGTCTATGGGGGAGCAGGACCTGGCGGATTTGTTCGAATTTATAAAAACGCTGCCGTAAGGGTCAACCGGTGGTTGACCCCTACGAAAACGCCAGCCGCCGTAAAAACTGCGCGTTGATCGCCACTACGACGGTGCTCAGCGACATCAACAGAGCACCGACCGCCGGTGAGAGCAGCACGCCCCAGGGCGCCAGAACGCCGGCCGCCAGCGGGATCGCAACGACGTTGTATCCCGTCGCCCAGACGAGATTCTGGATCATTTTGCCGTGCGTCGCCCGGCTGAGTTCCACAATCCGTACAACGTGCAGCGGATTGCTTTTCACGAGGATGATGTCGGCCGATTCGACGGCGACGTCCGTACCGCTGCCGATCGCTATGCCGATATCGGCCCGAGTCAGCGCGGGCGCGTCGTTCACTCCATCCCCCACCATCGCGACCTTTTTCCCTTCAGCCTGCAGTTCGCGAATCTTTTCGTCTTTATGCTCCGGCAGCACCTCGGCAAAGACGCGGTCTATCCCCAGTTCTCCGGCCACCGCTTCGGCTACCTGGCGGCTGTCGCCGGTCAGCATGGCAACTTCAATGCCGCTGTCACGCAGTTTTTTCACGGCCTGCAGGCTTTCCGGCCGCACGGCATCTGCCAGAGCAAAAACAGCTGCTGCCCGGCCATCGACGACCAGGTAAACAACGGTCTGCCCTTTGGCATTAGCCGTCGACGCAAAAGCGTTGATGACCTGCGGGATTTCCGGGGAAACCAACTCCAGTAAACGCGGGCCGCCCATGTAAACGGTCTTGTCGCCGGATATGGCCTTGATTCCGCGGCCCTTAATCGCTTCAAACGAATCGACCTTCGGGAGTGGTCCTCCAACGGTTTTTGCCGCCTCCCGGATCCCGCGGGCGATGAGGTGTTCAGAGTCGCCCTCGACCGCGGCAGCCAGGCGCAGCGCTTCCGCCTCATCCATTCCATCGACCGCCGTGCCGACCACCCCGAAAGAACCGAGGGTCAGTGTGCCGGTTTTGTCGAAAACGATCACATCTAATTCGCGTGCGGTTTCGAGTGCCATCCGGTCGCGCACCAGCACGCCATTGCGCGCACCGAGCGATGTGCTGATCGCCACAACGAGCGGCACAGCCAGGCCGAGGGCGTGCGGGCAGGCGATCACCAGCACCGTCACGACGCGCTTTATCATTTCGACATCAAAACCTGTTGCAATGATCCAGCCTACCGCAGTCAGCGCCGCGGCAACCAGCGCGGCGTAGAACAGCCAGCCGGCGGCCCTATCCGCCAGCACCTGCGTCGGCGATTTGCTGGACTGTGCTTCAAGCACGAGGCGCATGATGCCGGCGAGCGCAGTTTCGTCACCGGTGGCGGTCACGCGGACCCGCAGCGAACCGTCGCCGTTGATTGTCCCGGCGATAACCGGATCACCCGGATTCTTTTTCACCGGTTTCGACTCCCCCGTGATCATGGCTTCGTTCAGGGACGACGAACCGTCTACCACCTCCGCGTCCGCCGGTACGCTGGCGCCCGGGCGGACCAGCAATAAATCGCCGCTCTTGAGGCTGCTGACGCGGACGGTCTCGGTGCCGCCGCCGTCGACCAGCCGTTCGGCGGTGTCGGGCATCAGCTTCGCCAGTTCGTTCAGGGCGCCGCTCGCCTGGCGCACGCTGCGCATCTCGAGCCAGTGGCCCAGCAGCATGATGTCAATCAGCGTCACCAGTTCCCAGAAAAACGTCTCTCCAAAAGAGAAGAACTCGTTGAGAAAGCTGTACACGAAGGCGACCGAAATTGCCAGAGAGATCAGCGCCATCATGCCCGGTCGTTTATTGCGGAATTCCGGCACGGCCATCTGCAGGAACGGCACACCGCCGATGAAAAAGATCACGACGGAAAACACAGGCACCATCCAGCTGCTGCCCGGAAAAGCGGGCATCATGAAACCGAACCACATCTGCAGCATTTCGCTGTAAAGTAGGACTGGAATGGTCAGCGCCAGGCAGATCCAGAAACGGTTGCGGAACAACAGTTCGTGGCCGGTGTGGTCGATGCCGTGAGCGGCGTGTTCGTCGGGTTGGGCATCATGGCTGCTATGCTCATCGTGAGACGGCGTTTCGTGCCGTGCGTGTGTCTGAGGCTCAGGCAGATGGTGTGCGTGGTGGTCGTGATGGTCGTCTTGTTCCTGGTTTTCGTGATGATCGTGATGGTCCATATAGGCTCCTCGAATTACTGATGTTACATACCAAAGCAAAAGAATGAGAAAAAATCAGGACGTTCCCAACATCATTGTTGATTTTCCGGCGGGGAATGGGCGGCACGGGCCGCCTCTGCGAGCGTGATCCGAATGCGGGTACCGCCTCCTTCGGAAGAATCAATTTCAAGCACAGCACCGATCAATTCGGCGCGTTCGTGCAGGCCGAGCAGGCCGAAGTGCCCCTGCGGCGCCAGGTCGGATGGGCTTTCGGGCGGGACAAAACCGGCACCGTTATCGGATACCTGCAGGCAGGTCTGATCGGCCGTGAAGTTTATTTCCAGCTGGCATTCGCCGGCACCGGAATGACGCACAACATTATTCAATGCTTCTTGTGTCATGCGGTACAAGGCAAGTTCTGTTTGTGAAGAAAGGCGGCGCGGTGATCCTTCCAATAGAAATTCGACCGTCACGCCGCTCAGTTGCTGAGTTTCCCGTGCCAGGACTTCGAGCGCTGAGACCAGGCCGAGGTCTTCGAGATAGATCGGGCGCAGGGCGCGGGTCAGTCGGCGCAGGTTCTGGATGGTCGTCGTCGTCAATTCCTGAATTTCGGCGAGCGAATCGCCGGGAGTGGCATCGTCCCTTGCAATACGGGCAAGGTGGATACGCTGGTTGAGGGCGATGAGCGCTTGCAGGGTGTCGTCATGGAGTTCACGCGCCAATCTCCTGCGTTCTTCCTCTTGCGCTTCTGTGATCACACCGATGTATCCTCGCAATCCGGCCTGGGCGGCCCTGACTTTGTGGGCCAGGTGAATCAGTTCATTTTGAAGATGTCGGATCTCAGCGATTCCGCCGACCGGTTCTTCAATGGCATCGTAGTTACCCCAGGCGAGTTCAGCCGCCTGGGTTTCAAGCGACTGGAGGGGCAGCACAATCTGTCGCAGTCCGAACCAGAGGGCGACGAGGGCGAGCAGCAGTGCCGGGATCAACACGAACGGCGCGTATTCAGTAAATTGCAAAA
The DNA here is from genome assembly GCA_041564295.1 of Anaerolineales bacterium. Taxonomy (GTDB): domain Bacteria; phylum Chloroflexota; class Anaerolineae; order Anaerolineales; family JABWBV01; genus DATDOR01. The sequence continues at coordinate 5,863 of JBFGQG010000105.1, forward strand.
GTGGTGAAGACACGGCCTCCCATGGTTCTTCGATGATCAAGGCCCAACCGGTCGGGGAGATCGAGCTGTAGCTCACGACGTGTTCGCTGCCGTTGACGGGCACATAGCTGGTACCGCTGTTGCCGGTCAGGCCCTCTTTGATTCCCGGGTGGTTTTCAGGCTGTTCACCGGAAGAAAATTCACCGGCCTGGAACAGGATCCCCGTGGTTGCATCGACGAGCAGGACGACAGTCCCGGATTCCGCAAAGAAAACGCCTGACACCGCACGGCGGGCGAGGGTGGCCGGGTCGAAGGCGCCGGCTGCGATCACGCCGCCTTTATGGGCGACTGCTAGTGAAAGGACGATTGGTAAACCAGTTTCCGGGTGCGCAACGGTCACAAAGGCCGGGGGGACGTCGCGTGTTAAGGCGGTTTTGAGGTCCTGTTGGGAGGTATCGAGCGTTTCCCAGAAGGTTGCGTCGCCGCTTTCCGCCAGGCGAACGCCGCCGCGGGCAAAATAAGCCAGGCCGAAATCGAAATCCGGATCCAGGTAGCCGGAATCGGCGAGCAGCTCCTGGAGCCGGTCTTTTCCCTGTTCGTCACCTGCAAGCAGCGCGAGGCTGTGGACGGCTTTTTCCCGGTGGTTGAGCTGCTCGCTGATAGCTCCGGCGGCTGAACGAACGGCACGTTCGTCGCGTTCACCGACCATCATGCGCATCGCCTGCCGGTGTAGGGAGAGCCCGCCGAATGCGATAACGATGATCAGTACAGCCAGTGGTAAAACAACCAGGACGAACAGCTGTGGGGTAAATCCACGCCAGGAGAAGCGTAGGAACTGGTTCGCTTTCATGTTTCCAGGTCGATTGTGATGATACCCAGGGAAACTGCACGCATCACAGCTTCAGTCCTGCTGGCAGCCTGCAGTTTGACGAAAATCTTCGCCAGATGGCCCTGTACTGTCCGGTCACTGATGTTTAGTTGAACTGCGATGGCCTTGTTGGTGTAGCCGTGCCCGGCCAACCCGAGCACTTCGGCTTCGCGTTCGGTCAGTGCTTCGTAACCGGGTGAATCCGGCTTCTCTGCGGAGGGTTGGTGCATGAACTGGCTGAGTAGTTTTCCGGCTACTGAGGGATCGAGCACCGTTTTACCTTCGTGTACCTCACGGACGGCCTGGATAATTTCTTCAGGGGAGGCGGTTTTCAGAACATAGCCATTTGCGCCGGCTTTTATGACAGCTATGACGTACGGGTCGTCGTCGTAGGCGGTCAGGACAAGCAGGCCGGACGGCAAGCCCTTCGAACGGGCCCAGCGCACAACTTCGATCCCCGTCGCTTTTGGCATCTGGATATCCAGCACAGCAACATCGGGGTCATGTGTGAGCATCATCTGCATGGCGGCCTCGCCGTCTTCGGCTTCGGCCACGACGGTCAGATCGGTGACCTGTTCGAGGAATTGGCGGATGCCGGCGCGCACGACGGCGTGGTCATCTGCGAGGAGGATGCGGATGGGATTCATGGACCGGGGATCGTGGTCGGGTAGATGTTGGTGATCCACCACTGGTATTCGCGCGATTCGCGGTTCCAATGGCTTTTTAGGAATTCAAGGATCGCGTGCATATCGGCTTCGGAAAGGGTTTCTTCAAATGAAGGCATGGCGCCTTCGTAGAGGGAAGCGCCGCCGTCTTTCATGATCTGGATGAGCAGGAAGTCCGGGTGGTGCCAGGTATGGCCCGAATCGTCGTGCGGAGGGGCAGGGAAATTCCCGTCAGACAGGCGGACCTTCCAATTCGGCGCACCTTCAAGGCCTGTGCCATGGCAGGCTGCGCATTTCAACATATACAAATCTTTGCCGCGGGAGACGAGGTCCGAGTCCAACCGCGGGACCGGGGGCACGGCTGTGCCATTGATAATGACGTCCTGCGTGTATAGGCCGGCCTGGTTCTGCCAGATCAGCAGGGCTGAGACCAGGAGGAAACTGGCACCGAGGAGCAGAAAGAGGGTGCGTTGCGGCATAGACGGTATTATACAGGCTGGAATCGGTAAGAAAAATACGCCAAATAGCGCGTTTTTGGGGCAGCGCTGGCGGCCGAATGGCTGGAAAAATTCACAAATTGCTTGACACGATTCCTGTTCGATGGTTTACTACTTCCAGATGCAAGGATTTGCATCCCCCCTCCGCCATTCCATTCAAAAGGAGGTGGTGCTCATGGATAGTAGTTATAAACAAAACGCTGCGGCACCTCTCCTTTGTGAATATACAAAGTAAGTGCCGCAGCGGGTAGGGCGCTCTCCAAAAGGAGGGCGTTCTGCTTTTAAGGCTATGCTTCGTCCCCGAAGGCAATGCCGAGGGCGCGGGCAGTCTGGAGGGTGTCGCCCTTGACGTCCACGCGTTTCGGTGAAGCGAGCGCTTCTTCGATTTTGACGGACGTGAAGCGCTGACCCTGGAGGGCGACCATCCGGCCGAAGCGGCCGCGCGCCATGAGGCGAATGGCTTCAGAGCCGTAATTCGTGGCAAGCCAGCGGTCGAATGCTGTAGGTGTACCGCCGCGCTGGATATGGCCGAGCACCGTGACGCGGGTCTCCGCTCCGCAAATGGATTCGATAAATTTCCCGACTACCTGCCCGATCCCGCCCAGGCGGGCGACGTACAGTTCATCCTCCGCACGTTTATAAACTTTTTGCCCGCCGACCGGGTGCGAACCTTCGGCGATGGAGACGATGCTGAACTTTGAACCGCGCGCGATGCGCCGCTGGATCTTACGGCAGACGGCTTCGAATGAGAAGGGGATCTCGGGAATGAGGATGACATCTGCACCGCCGGCGAGGCCGGCGTGGAGGGCGATGAACCCGGCGTCGCGGCCCATGAGTTCGAGGATCATGACTCGGTGGTGCGATTCGGCGGTGGTGTGCAGGCGGTCGATTGCCTCAGTGACAATATTGACGGCGGTATCGAAACCGAACGTGTAGTCCGTGCCGCCAACGTCGTTGTCGATCGTTTTCGGCACGCTGACCACGTCGATACCCCGTTTCGTGAGTTCGGAAGCGATAGCGAGCGTCCCGTCCCCGCCGATGAGGAGGAGCGCGTCGAGGCCGACGAGCTTGATACGTTCGATGTATTCTTCCGTGACGTCTTCGACGACCTCTTTTCCATTTTTCTTGACTTTACGAAGGAAGGGATTGCCGCGGCTGGCGGAGCCGAGGATTGTGCCGCCCTGGGGGAGGATGCCGCGCACTTCAGAATGTGTGAGCGGGAAGACACCGCCGGACTCGAAGAGGCCGTCGAGGCCGTTGCGGATACCGTAGACTTCATAGCCGAAGTCGTTGATGGCAGTTTTGCAGGCGGCGCGGATGACGGCATTCAGTCCGGGCGCGTCGCCGCCGCCTGTAGATATTCCGATTCTGCGCATGTCTAACTCCTGTTACAAAAACCGGCGTGAGCCGGTATTCTCGCGTGATTCTACCCCATGTCCGTTGGCCTGAGGGGCGGCATGGCAGAATGGGGGATTGGATAATTTCGATCCGAAAGGATTTTGACGGGTGAGGCACCCAACTGGCTGTGAAAGAACTGGCCGGCTGCCTGAAAAAGGCAGGGAGTAGTTTAACCGATTTTGGCGGAAGAGTCAGTGGAAAAGTTGACAGCACTCCCC
>JBFGQG010000106.1:0-9449 GCA_041564295.1 Anaerolineales bacterium
GCATCACTCGCCAGCTCAAGCTCAAAGAAATAGACCAGGCCCTGAGTGAGGTTTCTGGAGTAGTCCACGATTGGGCAGGCGGTACACGCATAGGCGATTCCCTAAAAAGCTTCAACTACGATTGGGGACGCCGTGTACTGGGGCGCGGCGCAATTGTCCTGCTTATCAGCGACGGGTGGGACAGAGGGGATATAGATGTGCTTAAATCAGAAATGGGACGCCTCCATCGCACGTGTCATCGCCTGATCTGGCTTAACCCCCTGCTTGGCTCCCCAGAATATGAACCTCTCACCCGTGGAATGCAGACCGCCCTCCCGCATGTGGATGATTTTTTACCGATCCACAACCTTGCCAGCCTGGAAGACCTGGCCGCCCACCTTAAAAAAATCGGTCCCTGAATCTGCATGGGAAACCTGATATAACGAACAAGCGGTGGAATAAAAACAATTAATCAAGTCCCGGGATAATAATGAGCAGGACTCACTTGTGGTTTAGACTGTCCACGCCGTAAGTGTATGGATTAATTATGTTAGTTACAAAAATGTAGTTTGTAAGAGGAGGTGGAATGGCATACGACGCAATTCTGGCCAGCAGGATTCGAGCGCTGATGGCGGGAACGCCAGGAGTGACCGAGAAGAAATTGTTTGGAGGCCTAGGTTTCCTTGTAAACGGCCATTTAGCGGTGAGCGCGTACAAGGATGGCGACTTAATGATTCGCTGCGGGAAAGAGAATTGGCAGAACTTGCTTTCCGAGGAGGGGGCCCGTCCGATGACCCGTAATGGCGCACCGGTATCAGGATGGGTCATCATCGCTTCCTCTACCGTTGAGAACGAAGAGGCGCTTCGTGTTTGGGTGGAGCGAGGACGCAGCTTCGCTGCAGCTCAACCGGATTAACTTACACCATTCCCGGCGATCTGCATTCGCCCAGATAGCAGCTGGAATCTCAAGCAGCCTGGCTTCAGGTTTTCGAACACATGTGGAGAGGTGAACTGTCAGCTTCTTCCAGCCGTCCGCGCCAGAAGCTCCAATCTCCGCAGGAGCGGGCGAAGCGAATCAGGGACCATCTGATCACCGGCTTCGACCGTGTGCTGCTTATCGCTTTCTTCTATTGTGACAGTATATTGAAAACCGTCTGCTGTCGAAGTGGGAGAGCGTAGTTTTCCAGGAAGATTGAAAAAATCGGCCGACGCGATCATCTCGCGCAGTTTTTCACCGTCTTCCGGGGGCAGGGATTCGACGTCAATCGTTGCTTTAAACCGCATCCCGGAAAAACCCCCGCTCCGCTCGAAATGTATTCGCACTATCTATCTCCAAGAAGCGAACTCAAACATCCCTTTCCAGACACGCTGAGCCCGACCGCATTCCAACCGATCCGAACTGCCTGCTGCTCCAGGCTGCCGACACCATAGAGTTCTCCTGCGGTCTGATAGGTCAGCCGGGCAGCATCGACGAACTGGTGCAGGGATTCGAGTTTATCCCGGAGCGTTATATACCAGATCTGTCCCATTTTTTCCCATGCATTACCGCCGATTTCCATCGATGCCCGGTAAAATGCGTGGTTTGGAATACCTGAGTTGATATGAACCCCGCCGTTGTCGTACGGGACGTTTTTATAATCGTTCATGTGAGCAGGTTGTGGGTCTTTGCCGACAACCGGATCATCGTATGCGGTCCCAGGCGCTTTTAGTGAACGAAGCGCCGCACCATTGACGTTCTCCGTAAACAAACCTTCTCCGATCAACCAGTCGGCCTCCTGAACCGATTGTTTTTGAACCCACTGCCTGACGAGTGATCCGAATACATCGGACATCGACTCATTTAAAGCACCGGGTTGAAAGAAGTAGACCAGGTTCGCCTCGTTCTGGGTGACTCCGTGGATCAATTCGTGACCGATCACGCCTAAGGAAATCGTAAAACGGTTAAACAGGCGTTCTTCCGGCGGCAAATCCTCATCACCATCGCCATAAACCATCTGCTGGCCGTTCCAGAATGCATTGTCATACCCAACCTGGTAATGGACAGTGGACTCGAGGACCATCCCTTTTCCATCGATCGAATTTCGGCTGTGGACCTGGTCGAAATAATCGTACGTGTTCCCTGAACCGTCATAGGCCTCATCAACGGCCTCGTCCCCCGTAGCCGGGTCGCCTTCGCGCCGAACTGGTTTGCCGGGCAAATTTGAACTGTTTTCGGCATCGTACACCACCCGCTCCTTTTGTTCCACCAGCCTTGCAGTCACCAAAGATTCGACTTCAGTCAATATTCGACGCTGTGCCCGAATCTGCTCTGAAAGGCTGAGATAGCGCTGCGCCTTTTCTCGCTGAGCGGTCGTCGCCTGGTCTGATTCAGCGATATGTTTGGCCATATAGGGTGGGATAATGCACTCCAGTGGGTGAGCATGTGAATCCATCATTTTCTCCTTACTTTAGTTACTGATCGCTTTTGAGCTCCCCTTACAATCGGTGAGTGATTAAGGAAGACGGATTTCCAGTATACAGGGAGACAACGCAGCAGTCAACGCATGCAGGATTGAGGCACACATCCGATCAACCCATTCGAAAAGTTATTTTACTCAAGCGATATGGTGTTAATTGATTCGCCAAATAAAACTTATCGGTCACCGGCTACCAGACTCGTTCAAGCGCAGGGTTAACCCCTGGCGCCCTGCCGATCTTCGCCATCGGCAACCATTTGCCGTGCACCCTGACCTGCACAACGTCGGCAGTGAAATCTGTAACGGTCTGGCCGTGATTGTCGAAAAGGGATGACCCTACTCCATAAAAATCAACAGGCACATTTAGCTTTTCGAAGCGGCGGATCTTGGCAGCGTTGAACCCTCCCGAGACGACGATGCGTACGTTGTGACAGTAATCTCTGGCACGGTCATGCCAGGTCTGAGGCAAGTCCCAGTTCTCCCAGGCCGAATCGAGCGCCTCTCGCACGATGAACACCAATCTTGGGTTTACGCCCATATCGAGTACCGGATCGCCCAGCGGAGGCACCGAGACATCTCGTAAACTGCTGCTGGTATCCAGCCGTACGCCGAACAGGCGATACTTTTCGGCTTCCCCTGGTTTGCCGGCGTCGACCAGTTCCCTGTAACGTCCGAACATGGCCTTACAGGTCTCCAGAGAGGCCGTCACACTGTCGTTATTGAAGTCCACGAGAGCAATACGGGGAATGTCCATTGGAAGGGTCTCAGCGAAACAGAGCATCAGTTCGCCGATATCGCCAAGGAAGCAGGCAATGGAAGCATGGGCGACCGTACCTCCGCCAGCACCGCCCCACCAATCACCCTGGGCATCCGTTGAGATGAAAGGACCGAGGTCTTCGGCATGGTCCCAATTAAACCGCTCAACGGCGATGTCGTACGCGTACCCGTCGGCAGCCTGGACCTCGTGCAGATCGAACCGAGCCGGGAAAAAGAGGACCGGTTTTCCCGCAGCTGCTACCAGGGTCTCGTACACGTTCGTGGCCACCCTGCTGGCGCGGGTCAGGATCCCGAGCGTCGGGGTTTCCAGCAAGGCGAAATCCCGGTAACGCCCGCGGACGCGAAGGACAGGTTGGATTTCGGTCCTGCCGCCGGCGTACTCGACAACTTCGCCGTCCTGGACCGCTTCGACCTCCAGGCGATCGGCCGTGTTGATGAATTTACGCCCCTCCCAATAACCTGTGCATGTCTGCAGCATCGCCAGAGCTTTATCTACACCAACGACAATGGTTTTACCAGGACGGCGGGTGAACCACTGCATCTCCACCTCAATATCGCCCGTGAGAATGCCCTCAGGTGAGATCTCTCCAGGCAGGTTGTGCCGCTTTCCCTGAAATTCATAGTTCCTGGCTGCCAGCACTGTCAACATGCGGTTGATGTTGTCGAAATATTTATCTGAGTACCATCCCTTCCGCATACGATCCATATCGAGTTTAAATGTTTCAACAGGCAGTCGCCGGTTATTGAAAAGGCTCATCGTTTTCCTTCCTGGTTGTGCAGCTCTGGCCAATCTTCCAGGATGTCTGTCGAGCGGACGAGGTGCATACCAGCTTCGGCAAACCGGTCAAATGCTCTCTCAGCCTGTTCTGTGAAATCAATCAGATTCTGCACAACGACTGGCGAACTGCAGTCCTCCAGCAAATAGACCTTACGGGCAAGGGCCGGGTCTGTTTCAAGGATCTCATCGAGGAGATCGCTGACTGTCCAGGCGACGCAATGGCTCTTTGCCTGGCCGGCGATCACAACAGCGTCAAATTCGAGAACTTTCTGCATGAAACGGCGGTCATTGCGGGCGATCGTTGCTCCGCGGGTATCCTTAGTGACTTCCGGACCGACTGCCGAGTAATGCTCAGTGAAGGGATGCTGCCCTTTGACGATAAAATCGGGCGGGCTGTAGCGCGCCAGGCTGTGGAAGAATAGGGCTTCTTCGAAAAGCGAGACCAGGGCGTGTCCCAGGCCACCGAGCATCGCATGGTAAGGCCAGATTGTCAGGTTATATTTTCCCTTTTCCTGGAGTTCAGCGGCATAGTATGCCAGGTGTTGTGGACCAAATTCATCGTCCACACCTAACGGGCCTGACAGGGCCGGATTAAATCGCCAGCGACCGCGCCGGACATCCTCGGTTGTAATTTGTGTGAGCGGACCCGGGTGGTTCCCTTCATCGTCTACCAGGAAGACGGCGTGGAAAATCTGCATGGCTGTGTGGGTGTCGAGGGTGACGGCAATCTGGGTCAGGCGATCGAGGTTTTTATAGATGAAATTGCACAACCGGATGCTGTCGTCTACGGCGCCTGTGCCTGAACGCCCGGCCACGAAAAGCTCGAAATCAGGGAGGCAAAAGGTGTTCTGGACATCAACGGCGAGCAGAGCGATCCGTAAATCGTCTCGAGCGGCAGGTTGAATGTTATGTTCGGCTGCCCATTCGCGGGCCTGTGCAGCGCGTTCTTCATATGGCACTCGCCAGGCCTGGACTGCGGCAGAAGGGTCGAAAAAGTGAGGGATGGGGAGCGGTGACATGGAAAACTCCGGGTGAGCAAACCAGCACGGATAGGTGTAGGGAATCGAGCAACGAAGCGAATAGAGCGATCTTATTATATAAACATTTGACCTGATTTGAGGATTCTGGCGGAAATCGCCTTTGATTTGGCTGTTGGCTGCCGCAGCCTGCCTGTGGCTATCTCCCGGTGACAGCATAGCAACCCTGTTTTTCGGCAGTAAGCTTATCTTCCCTTTGACACAGGGTTTGCTGAAATTGATGAGGTTCCCGGCCAGGGTCAGCCCGGAAAGAGGCCAATCATAAAAGAAGTTACAATTATTAATGGCCACAATTACGTTTTTGCGAAACAAGGAGCCCGCACACACAGGCCGTAATCTTCGCACGTTGTGGTTGAAAGGAGACCATTATTGAATTGGCGTGATATCACCTCGGTCGCAGCAACAATTTTCCTTATCATGGATCCGCTCGGCAATGTGCCCGTTTTCAATGCAGTCTTATCCGGGTTTGATAAACGCAAGCGAACAAAAGTGATCACGCGAGAACTTATCATCGCTCTGGTCATATTGTTTTTCTTTCTGTTTACCGGGAATGCGATCCTCGGTTTCTTAGGCCTCACACAATCCTCATTGAACATCGCCGGTGGATTTCTGCTTTTTCTCATATCCCTTCGCATGATCTTCCCGCAGGCGAAACCAGTAGATGAAACCGAAACTTTTGATGATCCTTTTATCGTGCCGCTGGCGGTTCCAATGATCGCAGGACCCTCCGCGATAGCGATCCTTCTGCTCTTAAGTTCCAGCCAACCAGATCGTCTTGCAGAATGGAGCATCGCACTCTTTTTAGCCTGGTTAGGCGCCACGATTCTTCTCCTGGCCTCACCGCTTTTACTTAAGGTGCTTGGGAATCGAGGAGCCCGTGCATTGGAGCGACTGATGGGCATGATCCTGGTGATCCTTGCCACCCAGATGCTTCTCAACGGAATCCGTGATTTTGTGAAAATTCTCCAGACCTGATCACAGGAAATAACTTCTAACATGAACATTAATCGCGTTATCATCATCGTACTGGACAGTGTCGGGATAGGTGAACTGCCGGATGCAGCGGATTTTGGGGATACCGGCAGCAATACCCTCGGAAACATTGCCCGTACCACCGGCGGTTTAGCGCTCCCTAACCTGGAATTGATGGGGCTGGCAAACATCGCCGCCATTACCGGCCTGACACCCCAACTGTCGCCTACTGCCGCTTACGGCAAAATGGCTGAAGTCTCGGCTGGAAAGGATACGACGACCGGCCATTGGGAGCTAATGGGTGTCAGGCTGGAGAAGCCGTTTCCACTTTATCCCGACGGATTTCCACCCGAAATCATGGAGCCTTTCGAAGCCGCCATAGGGCGCGGCACGTTGGGCAACTACCCCGCGTCCGGAACAGAAATAATCAAAGAACTGGGGGAAGAGCACCTGCGGACCGGCAAACCGATCGTCTACACATCCGGAGACAGTGTGTTTCAAATAGCCGCCCACGAATTGGTGAGCCCACTGGAGGAGCTGTACGATTTCTGCCGTCAGGCCCGGGAACTTCTGCGCGGCGAACACGAGGTAAGCCGCGTCATCGCGCGTCCGTTCATCGGGAAGCCAGGAAACTTTACACGAACGGCAGACCGCCACGACTATTCAGTTGCCCCGCCGCATACGGTGCTGGACTCTCTTAAAGATGCGGAACTGATGGTTTTCGCTATCGGTAAAATTCATGACATCTTTGCCGGAAAGGGGATTACGGATTATGTTTATACGCGCGACAATATGGACGGGGTCGACAAGACCCTCGCTGCACTTCAAAATCAAACGGATCGTGGGGTCATATTCACTAATCTGGTTGACTTTGACGCTGTGTACGGCCATCGAAACAACCCACACGGCTATGCCGAGGCCCTGGAGGCCTTCGACAGGCGGTTGCCGGAATTACTTGAGGCAATGGCTGATGATGACTTGCTGATCATCACCGCTGATCACGGTAATGATCCTACTTATCCGGGCACAGACCATACCAGGGAATATGTGCCGCTCTTTGTGACAGGAAAGCTTGTAAGAAAGGGGGTAAATCTGGGCGTACGCACCACGTTTGCCGATTTAGCAGCGTCCATTGCAGATATTTTCGGAGTGAGACGGCCCATCACCGGACGCAGCTTCAGATCCCAGGTGTTGGAATCTCCAGATACGGCTACATACCAGGAACTGCTGAGGATCATCAAGCATGATCCTGCCCAAATCGCCCGAATCATTGATCACACATTGCTGCGCCCGGATGTAACAGAAGACGAGATCGAAACTCTTTGCGCTGAAGCGCGACATTACGGGTTCGCATCCGTCTGCATCAACCCGACCCATGTCAGGCTTGCCGTCCGCCTGTTAGAGGGGTCAGGGGTGAGAGTCTGTACGGTAATCGGTTTTCCTCTTGGCGCAACGACCACTACCGACAAAATCCAGGAGACCCAACGCGCGATTGAAGGTGGGGCAAAAGAAATAGACATGGTCATAAACATCGGTGCTTTGAAAGACCGCGAAAACGAGTTTGTTGAAAGGCAAATTGCTGCTGTTGTAGATGAAGCCCATCGCAATGGTGCAATTTGCAAAGTTATTATCGAAACAGCCTTGCTCACCGACGAAGAAAAAACACGCGTTTGTAAATATGCAGCCCGAGCAGGTGCGGATTTCGTCAAAACATCCACAGGTTTCAGCAAGTGGGGTGCAAAAGCCATCGATGTAGCCCTGATGAGACGGGTCGTGGGCCCAAAAATTGGGGTCAAAGCATCTGGCGGTATTCGATCGCTGGCCGATGCGGTGGCAATGATCGAAGCGGGCGCAAACCGGCTCGGGGCAAGCAGCGGCGTGGCTATTATGGAAGAAGCCCTGGCTGTTCAGAAGTCCGAAATCGCTGCAGCTCCAACGCGGGATCGGCAATAGTCTCGATGCCAGTCTTAAGGCTGCACAGCAGGCCCTCCAGGATTTGAATAATAAAAACGACGCAGCTGCAGCGAATGCCTTCAAGTCGTTTATCAATGAAGTCAATGCACTGCGAGGGAATTACCTCTCCGATGCGCAGGCACAGGAAATCGTTGATGCAGCGCTGGCGATCATAGACAGCCTCTCCGCTCCGTAATCCGAATCCTATTAAAAGATCGAAGCCAGGGAATATAAAAATGAATGAACAGGGTTTTTGGACCTTACACCGGACAGCTGGCATCCTTATGATTGGAGCCGTCATTCCTCTAGCATTCGGCGTCTTCCTTTTTCTAAGGCGCAACGGAATCCAGAGTAATCTTCACCCGGGCCAGGCTGTGTTTATATGGGAAAGAGGTTCCATCCTCGCAGCTGTCATCCTCACAGCCCTTGGTCTGACGCTGCTCGACGCAGCAATCAAGGACACTACCGGCCATGTTATGGCACGTTTAGGCGCTGGTGCTTTTTTCTTCGGGGCTACCGTGCTCGTGGTCGCGGAAACAATGCGGATGCAGGACGGAGAAACGGTCTATCCGCTCATCGTCGTTTATGTGGTGCTTGCGTTTCTCGGACAGGCTTTAATTGGAGGCGCACTGCTCCAATCAAACCTGGTACCCATCTGGTCTGGTTGGGCTGTCGTATTATGGAATCTAGCCTGGCTGGTCATCCTTACGATCACAACACCCAGCGATGTGTACTTTCCTGTCCTGCATCATATGATGCCTTTTTTGATCGGAGTTATTTTACTGTCAAAAGGATAGCCGCGCTTAAAAGATAGCTCAACCGACCTGTCAATACTTTGTACCATTTCAACTTGAATTAGAATTAAAACATGACGCCATCTCGCACCACGACCTGGAGTGTCGGGTTGCTTGCAGCTGCGGTCATGCTTTTAGAGGGCGCGCTTCTGCGCCTGCTTGCAATCGCCCAGCATTACCATTTCGCCTTTCTAGTGATCAGCCTTGCACTTTTAGGTATCGGAGCGAGTGGAGCCTATTTGAGTCTCCAGAAAATCTCAGTCAATGATGTTCAGACTCACAGGCTAAGGCAGTCATGCCTCCTGTTTTCGCTCAGCGTCGGAGTGGCTTATGCCGCCATCAATCTGATCCCCTTCGACAGCTATACGATCGCCTGGGACCCTCGCCAGATCCTTTTTTTTGGGCTGTATTACCTGGCGTTGGGGTTGCCTTTCTTTTTCGGCGGTCTTGGGATCGGCGTGGCCCTGATTTCCGGGGGGGAGCAGAGAAACGTCGTATACGCGGCAAACCTGGCCGGTTCCGGCCTGGGCGCTCTGTTAACGCCAGTTGCAACAGGATCAGGCGGAGTGCCTGGCGCTATCCTTTTCAGCTGCCTGGTTGGGCTGTTTGCCGCTTATCCGATCGTCAATGCTGGTTGGCGAATTGTCATCAGGTGGCTGGCAGCAGCCGGATTTGTTTTATTTACATACCTGGGCATGCTCAA
>JBFGQG010000107.1:0-9360 GCA_041564295.1 Anaerolineales bacterium
ATGGAAAGACTCCGGTTGGCCGCCCTCCAGGGGGATTCGATGACGCAGCTTCCGATGATCGTAACTCCTGGATTCGAAGCCTGGAAAACGAAGGAAGCAAAAGTAGGATCGGATGTCCCTGTCTACTGGGGAGATTGGGAAACCCGGGCCATCCATTGGGAAACGCTAACCAGCATCACACTGCTCGAATCCGGCGCGGACATCCTCGTCCTGCGGCATCCGGAAAGCGTACGGCGTGCACGAATGGCAATCGACGACCTGATGGCGATTCGCGAGAAGGCCGTATGAAGATCGGAACCAGCAAGGAAATCATCTGACGGGTGTCAGCAAGAACATTGGAGAAACCACCATGGCTCTATCCGGAATAGAAATATACAAGTTGCTACCGAAAACGAACTGCAAAGACTGCGGTTTTCCCACCTGCCTGGCCTTTGCAATGAAATTGGCAGCCAAGCAGGTTGAACTCGCGAGCTGCCCCCACGTCAGTGAGGAATCAAAGTCGAGCCTCGCAGCCTCCGCTGCCCCACCGATTCGGCTTGTAACGCTCAAATCGAACAGTTTTTCCGCCCAGGCAGGCAATGAGACGGTCCTTTTCCGGCATGAAAAGACTTTTTACCACATGCCCGGATTATTTGTGCGGGTCAATGACGGTCAACCGATAGACGAAATCCGCCAGATCATTGATGCGGTCGAGTCATTCAGTGTCAATTACGTCGGGATCGAGCTCGTCGTTGACGGCTTTGCCGTTGAATCCGTTGCAGGGGATCCAGACGCCTTCTCTAAAGCGATCAGCACAGTCCGGGCCTCCAGCCACCGGCCATTGATATTGGTCAGTCGTGATCCGGCCGTGATGGCGTCTGGCTTGCAGACGATCGACGGAGAAGCGCCGTTGATTCATGCAGCCAACGCGGATAATTGGGAGGCAATGGCCGACCTGGCGAAAATGCACCAGGCTGCGCTTGCGGTCACAGCCGACACCCTCGATGCGATCGCCGAATTGACGGAAAAAATTAAAAATAAAGGCGTTGAAGACCTGGTCATTGACCCCGCCGCGCGCGATTTATCGCAGAGCCTGGTCCAAAACACCCTGGTGCGCCGGCTTTCATTAAAAAAGAACTTCTCACCGCTTGGTTATCCCATTGTCAATTTTCCTGGTGATGCCGGTTCGGCGGAAATGGAATCGGTCCTGGCAGCCCAGGCGATCGCCAAATACGCGGGTTTTGTGGTTATCAATAACAGCTCGCCGGACCTGCTGTATCCGCTCCTCGTCCTTCGGCAGAACATCTACACGGATCCGCAGAAACCCATCCAGGTGACGCCTGATTTATACGAAATCAATATGCCTGGACCTGAAGCGCCTGTGCTCGTCACCACCAATTTCAGTATTACCTATTTCAGCGTCGCCAACGAAGTCGAAAGTTCAGGTGTGCCGGCCTGGCTGGTCGTTTGTGATGCTGAGGGAATGAGTGTCCTGACAGCCTGGGCTGCTGGAAAATTCGATGCGGAACGCATCGCAAAAGACGTAAAGCGTTTCGGCGTGGCCGATAAGATCAACCATAAAACACTGGTATTACCCGGTCATGTTGCCGTGCTCTCCGGAGAGCTGGAAGAAGAACTTCCAGGCTGGACGATACGCGTCGGGCCGAGGGAAGCTGTCGATCTACCGCGTTTCATGAAAGAAGTTTTGGAGGTTGTATGACAAGAGAACTATATGACACCGCTGCCGCTGAATTCTTCGCGCTAAAACGAATAGCGGTTGCTGGTTATTCACGCTCGGGGAAATCCACCGGAAACCTGATTTATAACGCCCTGCGCGCTCGCGGGTATAAGGTCTATGCCTTGAACCCACACGCCGAAGAAATACTTGACGCAAGGTGCTACGGGAGCATACAGGAGATCCCCGGCGGCGTAGAAGGTGTGATCATTGTAACCAATCCGCAAAATGCTGAAACCATTGTCAACGACGCCATGTCAGCAGGAGTCACACATATCTGGATGCACGACAACACATTTGCACCTTCCAGTATCTCTCAGGAGGCGGTCGAATTCGGAAAAGAGCACGGGATGAAAATCATTGCCGGCGGCTGCCCGATGATGTTCCTGGACTTCGGGCACAAATGCTTCAAGTGGATGCTCGGAGTGATGGGACGCCACCCGGCAATCGTCAACTTTTCAAAAAACTGAACGGAAACCATGCAGGAACACACCATCACCTTCGACGATCGAGAGCAGGTAAAGGTCCCAACGGGCACGCTGCTGACGGAAGCTGCCCAGGCAGCCGGTATTGAAATCGTCCAGCCCTGCGGTGGGCAGGGACGGTGCGGCCGTTGCACTGTGCTGGCTAGGACCGGAAACATTCGGAGACGAAGTACTCTCCGGCTTTCGGCAGAGGATATAGCCCTCGGTTATACACTGGCCTGCCAGTCTGTCGTGGAAGGTGATTCGGCAATTGAAGTCCCTTCGCAGCAGGTCGTCGAACGGCGGTTGACGACAGACCGCATCCTGGCTGAAACCCCGGTCCCCGAAAGCTACGCATTCAAAACACATCCTTCGATCCGGATCGTCCCTCTCGATCTGGTCCCACCCACCATGGAGGACCAGACGGATGATTGGAGCCGGGTGCAGGCTTCGCTGCGCAGGCTGGGCTACCCGAAGGTCGACTGCTCTCTAGCGGCACTTCAGCAAATGGGGAAAATACTGCGAAATTGCGGTTGGGTTGTTCGTGCCGTCCTCGACTCGACGGACAGCAGAACTCCGCGTCTCGTCTGCCTCCTGCCGGACACTTCAGAAACCCCCGTCCTTGGGGCTGCGATCGACATCGGCACCACGACCATCACCGTCTGGCTGGTCGATCTCGTGTCCGGCAAGGTCATTGCGCAGGCGGCAGAGTACAACCGCCAGATCAAGCGTGGTGAGGACATCATCTCTCGCATCATATACGCCGCAAAAAACAGCGGCGATGAAGAGATGCGCCTGCTGGTGCTGGAAACGATCAATGAACTGCTAGAACGTGCCTGCGCCCGGGTCCGGGCCGATCCTGACTCGATTTACAAAGCCACCATTGCCGGGAACAGCACGATGATGCACCTTTTCCTGGGAATCCCGGCAGTATCCATCCGGCTATCGCCATTCGTGACTGCCGCCAACCAGCCCCCGTTTATGAAAGCCAATGAAATCGGGCTAAACATTCATCCTGATGCCGCCGTCGATTGCCTGCCTGGCGTCGCCAGTTATGTCGGCGCGGATATCACCGCCGGCGTGTTGTCTTCAGGCGTAGATGATTCCAGCGCTGTTTCGCTCTTCATCGACATCGGCACCAATGGAGAGATCGTGCTGGGTTCGAAAGAATGGCTGGTTACCTGCGCATGCTCTGCAGGCCCCGCTTTTGAAGGCGCGGGCGTAGTTGACGGCATGCGAGCAACCAGGGGCGCGATAGAAGAAGTCTGGATTAACACGGTCACCTTCGAGCCGACGCTGCGAGTGATTGGTGATGTCAAACCGAAAGGCATCTGCGGAAGCGGTCTCATCGCCCTGCTCGCAGAACTTTTCTTGACGGGGCTGCTCGATAAAGGCGGAAATTTCAACCTTGAAGCAGGTACGCCGCGCATCCGGGCAGGCAACCACGGATTGGAATATGTGCTGGTCTGGGGTGCAGAGAGCGGACATGGGGAGGACATCGCCATCACTCACGTCGACGTGGACAACCTGATTCGTGCGAAAGCAGCAATTTATGCTGGCTTCAGCGTACTCGCAGATTCAGTTGGAGTGTCGCTTGAGGCAGCAGAGCGTGTGCTGATCGGCGGTGCATTCGGTAAATATATCAACGTCGAGAAAGCCATCGAAATCGGCCTCCTGCCGGATATGCCGTGGGACCATTTCCATTTCCTCGGGAACACCTCTGTTCAAGGCGCATACAGGGCGCTTTTAATGCAGTCCGAGCGCAAGCGTATCGAAGATATAGCTGCAAAGATGACCTATATTGAACTCTCCGCAGATAACGCCTTCTACGACGCATTCACCTCCGCCCTCTTCCTGCCGCATACGGACCTTACGAAATTTCCTAACGTCCGACCTGCAGAAATCCGGGCCAAGGTAAAGAGCTGAGCTAATATGATCAATATAAACAGCCTTCACATTCTACTAACTTACACGTGCAACTACGAATGCAACCACTGCTTCGTCTGGGGCAGCCCGTGGCAGCCAGGCGTTTTGCGCTTCGAAGATCTTCAGTCGCTGCTCTCACAGGCTGCTGAGACTGGGACGATAAATGAAATCTGGTTCGAGGGTGGTGAACCATTTCTCTATTTCCCGCTGTTGGTGGGGGGTGTGCGGATGGCTTCAGAGCACGGTTTTGACACGGGCATCGTCAGCAACGCCTATTGGGCAACCAGCCGGGCTGATGCCTTAAACTGGCTTTACCCGCTTGTAAAAGCCGGACTGGATGAAATCGACGTTTCAAGCGATCTTTACCACGGAGAGAACACGGACACTCTGGAGTTGGCCAGGGTCCAGGAGGCAGCTGAAGAGTTGGGTCTCCGATTCTCCTCGATATCAGTAGACCCGCCTTCGGGTCCGCGCGATCCGGAAGATTGGGTGCCGGGCGAACCGCTGACGGGTGGTGACGTCATGTACCGCGGCCGTGCGGCTGAACTGCTGACTTACGCGCTGCCCAAACAGCAGTGGCAGAACTTAAAAACCTGTCCTTATGAAAACCTGGAAAACCCCGGTCGGCTGCATGTTGACCCCTTGGGCAACCTGCATATCTGCCAGGGCATCATCATCGGAAACCTATTTGAAAAGCCGCTCAGTGAAATCCTTACCAGGTTTGAGCCCAACGAACACCCCATCACGGGACCGCTGCTTTCCGGCGGCCCGGCAAAACTGATTAAGAAATACCACGTAGACACACTGCCGTCGTTCGTCGATGCTTGCCATGCATGTTATGTCGCCAGGTTATCGCTGCGCGCTCGTTATCCGGCCATTCTTGGACCGGATCAAATGTACGGTATTTTCTGACGGAAAAGGAGCAAGAGATGTACATCATCGGAGAGAATATTCACATCATTTCCGACAAAGTCAAAGAAGCCCTTTCTGCACGAAACGCGGCTTTCTTTCAAGACCTGGCCATCCGGCAGGTGGAGGCAGGCGCACAGGCATTGGATTTAAACCTTGGTCCGCGCAAGAAAGACGGAGAAGAGGTCTTCCCATGGCTGGTCGAAGTCCTTGAAGCCGTCACTGACGTACCGCTTAGCTTCGACACGACGAATGTCCTCGGGATCGAAGCTGGGCTGAAAACGATCACGAAAGCCCAGCCGATCATCAATTCAACTTCCGCCGAACCGGAGCGACTTGAAAAAGTGCCGCTCCTTGCAAAAAAGTACAATGCGCGCTTGATCGCACTGACGATGGGGAAAAGCGGTATACCGGTCAGCGCGGATGAACGCGTGACCATCGCGCTTGAATATCTCATCCCCCGCGCGCTGGAAATAGATTTTCCGATTAAAGACCTGATTATTGATCCGCTCGTGTTAACGGTGTCCGGCTGCCAGGAATACTGTCCAGAACTGATCGAAGCGGTCCGCACGCTCCAATTTGCCTGGGACCCGCCGCCGCCTATTTCTGTGGGACTGTCGAACGTCTCAAATGCTGTGCCGCGAGAAAATCGGCCGCTGATCAATCAGGTTTACTGTGCCATGTTAATGGGCGCCGGTCTGAACATGATGATCGCCGACCCATTTGATGACGATCTAAAGGAGACGATCCGAATTATCGAGGAACGAGATCAAACCACGCCTAAAGGGCGTTTGTACCTGAAAATCCACGACCGCATCGCCAGCATGGAAGACCCCATACAGGACGATGTCGAAATGACCGATCAAGAACAGGTCAGTATCTGGAAAACCGTGCAGATACTGTTGAACAAAGTGATTTACGCAGATTCGTATCTGCAACAGGAGATGGTAGTGCGCGGCATGTAATTGACTGCCGGCAACACCATGCTCGGGAGAAATTCCCATGCTAAAGGATAATGAAATAGACGTAGATGCATTGCTGAAAAGAGCAACCAAACCATCTGCGGATGCAATGGAACTCCATCCATTTTACCGGGGGAAAATAGAAACTGCTTTAAAATGCGCCGTGCGTAGTCTGGATGACTTCGCTATCTGGTACACCCCTGGGGTTGCAGCGCCTTGCAAAGCAATCGCCGCGGAACCGGACCTGGTATACGATTACACGAATAAATGGAATACTGTCGCGGTCGTCAGTGACGGCACGCGTGTACTGGGCCTGGGGGATATCGGCCCGAAAGCAGGACTGCCTGTGATGGAGGGTAAGGCGCTGCTCTACAAATACCTCGGTGGTGTCGACGGTTTCCCGGTCATGCTCGATACCAAAGATCCGGATAAGATCATCGACACTGTGCTGATGCTCCAGCCATCCTTCGGCGGAGTCAACCTTGAAGATTTATCCCAACCGAAATGCTTCCGGATCCTCGACACGCTTCGTAGAGAAGCAGAAATCCCCGTCTGGCATGACGACCAGCAGGGTACAGCAACCGTGACCCTGGCTGCCCTGATCAACGCCTTGAAACTGGTTGGCAAGCGTCCTGAAGATGTCAGCATCGCTTTTATAGGTTCGGGCGCTTCTAACGTAGCCTGCTCACGCCTGATCTTCAAACTTGGCGTCGACCCGGCGAACTGCTACATGGTCGACAGCAAGGGTATTCTCGGCTTGCACCGCAAAGACCTGTATATGCGCCGCGCCGAATACGTTGACAAATGGCACCTCTGCCAGATTACAAACGAAGAAAGCCGGGAGGGAGGGATTGCCGAGTCCATGGTAGGCGTTGACGTGGTTGTCGCACTGTCCACACCAGACCCCGACACGATTCGCCCGGAATGGGTCGGCAAAATGAACAAGGACGCCATCGTCTTTGCCTGTGCGAACCCGGTCCCCGAAATCTGGCCCTGGGTGGCGAAAGAGGCAGGTGCAGCCATCGTCGCGACGGGGCGCTCCGACTTCCCGAACCAGGTCAACAATTCACTTGGCTTCCCTGGAATCTTCCGGGGCGCTCTTGACGTGCGTGCGAGCACAATCACAGACGAGATGTGTTTTTCTGCCGCATATGCCCTTGCAGATCACACCGGTGCAGACCTCGATGTGGAACACATCCTGCCTTCTATGGAAGATTGGGAGGTGTTCCCACGCGAAGCAGCAGCCGTCGGGATTAAGGCCCAGGAACAGGGCGTTTCCCGTATCGAGCGAACTTACGATGAACTCTTCCACCATGCAACAAAGATTATTACCCGCTCGCGCGAACTTACCCAGATGATGATGCATCGTGGCTTTATCGATGAAGCTCCGGAACTATGATCGTTCTCGGACTACGAATATTTACGAGGTGAAAAATGTATGACCTGATCGTAATCGGAGGAGGCCCCGCAGGGCTGACAGCAGCTATCTATGCCATCCGCAAACGCCTCGATGTATTGCTGATCTCTGAAGACCTCGGGGGAAAAACAAATTATACGATGGAACTGCCGCATGCTGATGGGCACCAGTTAATCCGCGGCAGCGAAATCGTCCGAAAATTTCGCAGCGAGCTCGACTATCTACACTTTGCCCGTGTGCTGACAAAAGTCAATAAAGTCGATCATGAAAATGACCACTTTGTAGTTGTGACCGAAGATCACGGCGAACTGCGCACGAAAGCGCTGATCATCGCAACCGGCGCCCGCCAGCAGTTCCTTGGTGTTCCAGGAGAACTCGAATTCCTCGGGCGCGGCCTGGGCTATTCAGCCATCAGCTACGCACCTGTCTTCATCGACAAACGTGTGACAGTGATCGGCGACGGCGATCTTGCCCTTCGGGCAGCTGCTGAGCTGGCGACCGTTGCCGCCCACGTTCACCTGGTGGGACCGCCGCATAACAAACTCACTGGACCACTTGGCCACAAGGTAGTCCAGGCGAAAAATGTAACTATCCTGGAGGACCATCAAGTGGTCCAGGTGGACGGAGATAAATTCCTGGAGAAAGTCATTGTCAAATCACGTGACGGCAAAAAGTCAGAAATTGGGACGGATGGCGCTTTCGTTGAAATGGCCCTGATCCCTAACACGGATTTCGTCGCCCACCTGGTCGAACGGGATTCCTTCGGAAGGATAATCGTCGATGCCTGCGGACGCACCAGCGTCCCGGGCCTCTTCGCCGCAGGAGACGTCACCAACACAACGGAGCAGGTGCTCGTCGCTATCGGGGAAGGCGCGAAAGCCGCCCTGAGCGCGTACGAATACCTGCTGCCTGCACTGTAACACCTACAGATCAGGGCGTCCGGCAATCATAACGGCCGGACGCCCTGCGCCTGTGCCCCCAGGGGCCTCCCTGGGGCCGGAGCGAAACAATGCAGATCTCAAATGGACGCCCAAAGAAACAGGTCCCGGCTGCAGTGCTGGTGGTCGGAGGAGGCATTGCCGGCATGCGCGCGTCGTTAGATCTTGCAGATGCCGGCTTAAGCGTCTTCCTTGTCGAGCAAACGCCTTCACTCGGCGGGCGAGTTGCGCAATTGGGTTTCATGTTTCCGCAGCACGACTGCGTGCTGTGCCGCGGAACGTCTGACCACGGTTATGGCTGCACACGGCCCTCTATTTCTCCCGCTTTCAACCAGCACAACCGGCATCCGAACATCCGCATTCTTACAAATACACGGGTGGTTGATGTGGAAGGCCAGGCAGGTGATTTCACCGTTTCCCTCCGCCTGGAGCCCCGTTATGTGGACGAAGAACGCTGCATCAATTGTGGGTATTGTGCAGCGGCCTGCCCTGTCGACCAGCCGGACGCTTACCAGCAAGGCATGACGGGGCGGAAAGCGGCCTATAAAGTCGCTTCTCGTGCGGCTCCGGATACCTACGTGATCGACAAAGGCCCATATTGTGACGATTGCCTGAAGTGTGAACAGGTCTGCCCGACAAACGCTATACGGCTGGATGAATCTCCACGCCTGATGACAGTGGGCGTTGGCGCAATTATCCTGGCACTTGGGTTCAAAGCCTACGATCCATCTCCGCTGGTCGAACTCGGACACGGGCGGTTTCCGAACGTTATTTCAGCTATGCGGTATGAACGTCTCGCCAGCCGCTCAGGACCTACCGAGGGAATCATCACCCGACCGTCTGATCTGAGAGCGCCACGCTCCATTGCATGGCTTCAATGCATCGGATCACGAGACAGGATTAATACCTTCTGTTCATCCATTTGCTGCATGTATTCCACAAAGGAGGCTGTTCTCGCACGACAGAGGTTGGATGGAGAAGTTGAATGCTCAATTTTCATCATGGATGAACGCGCATTCAACAAGGAGTA
>JBFGQG010000108.1:0-9318 GCA_041564295.1 Anaerolineales bacterium
ACACAGATTTCCTGGCTTTTTCCGCGCATAAAATGTGCGGGCCAACTGGGATCGGTGTCCTGTACGGCAAGGAAGCTCTGTTAGATGCCATGCCCCCTTTTCTTGGCGGCGGCGATATGATTAAGCGTGTTCGCTTCGATGGGTTCAAGGCGAATGATTTGCCGCACAAGTTTGAAGCAGGTACGCCGGCAATCGCCGAGGCGATCGGCTTCGGCGCTGCGATCGATTATTTAACCGGAATTGGCATGGATAACATTGCCGCCCATGAGCACGCTCTCACCGGATATGCACTCGAGCGCATGGAAGAGATTCCGGGTGTGTGGGTTTTCGGCCCTTCTGCGGATAAAAAAGGTGGTGTCGTATCGTTCACCTTTGACGGTGTCCATGCGCACGATGTTTCACAGGTGCTTGACAGTTCAGGTGTTGCAGTGCGTGCGGGTCATCACTGCGCAATGCCGCTTCACGAAAAGTTCTGCATTCCGGCAACAGCCAGGGCGAGCTTCTACCTCTATAATACGTATGAAGAAATCGACAAAATGGTCGAGGCTATATACAAAGTAAAAGAAATCTTCGGATAATTGACGATGGACGATCTTTATCGAGAGCAAATCATCGAGCGTTATAAGCATCCGCATCACCGCGGTACGCTCGACCCGCACGATATCACTTACGAAGACGATAACCCGCTTTGCGGCGACCGAATCCGGATCGACCTTCGGATTGATCAAAACCAGCACGTTTCAGACGCAGCCTTCAGCGGTCAGGGATGTTCAATTTCCCAGGCTTCTGCGGACTTACTGGTGGAAACGGTCATCGGCATGCATTTAGACGATGTGCGCAGACTCACCAAGGAAGATATTCTCGATATGCTTGGTATCCAACTCGGTCCTGTGCGCCTTAAGTGTGCTTTATTATCGCTGAAGGTTGTCAAAGCCGGTGTATATGGGCTGGCAGTAGGCGAGGCGGAAGACGAGATCATCGACCGCTAGGTTAGGTGGGAAAACGAAATGTACAATTATCGAAATTCAGAATCTACTGGACTCGAATTTGTTACGGTTGCATCCGTTTCGGAACTGCCGAACGGCGAGCGCCTTTTTATCGAAATAGATGGAGAGGCGATCGTCATTTTCAACATTGCCGGTGGGTATTTTGCGATCGGCGATGTATGCTCGCACGATGACGGTCCACTCGGAGATGGTGAAATAGAAAACCGCCATGAAGTGTCCTGCCCCAGGCATGGTGCACATTTTGACATCCGCACAGGCAAAGCTCTTTCATTGCCGGCTGTGACGGACATACCCGCTTATCCGGTCCGGGTGCGCGGGGATGATATCGAAATCGGACTTCCACTGAAAAGCTGAAAGAGATGCAGTTCAATCGGTTACCGTGCCGGCAACGATCGCGTCCGCTCGCTCTTTCATCTGGCTGCGCAAGTGGTCGATATCATCTGGTATCAGGTAGGCGGCGCCGGCTAGAAAGATTGCGCCAATGATCCAAGCGCTCACACAAATCAGCAATATGGAATTTCCAAGAGAACCAGTCTGGTCTGCGAGATAGCCTGCCAGCAAAGGTGCGAGCGCAGCGCCACCATTCTCGATAAAGTACTGGATCGATAAGGCCGTGCTGCGGACTTCGGGAGGGGTAATGTCGTGCACGGTAGAAATCACGTTGGGGGAAGCAAAGGGGATGAACAAAGCTGTCCCCAGGAGCAAGATGAAAAATAACGATTTTTGTTCGACCGGGACACCGAGTGTGAAATTCAAGAAAATTGCACCGAGTAAAACCGCCGTCATTGCAACGATCAGCCGTCCGCGCTTACTGCGCTTGAATAGCGCGTCGCCGACGGATCCACCAATGAAATAGCCTGCGGCGAGTACGAGCACGGCGGGCGCCATGGTCGTGAGGATTTCGGTTTCGTTGTACAGACGTTCGCGTTCAAGATAGGCAAAGAACCAGAAGGAAATGACATTCCATGGGAAGACTCCGGCGAATCCCTGTGCGAAAAGAAGCCAAATTGAGCGTTTCTTCATCAGGTCTTTTGCGACCTGCCAGTCGAACTTGAATGTCCCGATTTCCGCCAGGTCGGCAAACTCGGGTTCAGCGCTGCAGCGCGGCACCTCTTTCACGCCGAAATAGATCAAAACCGCTAGTACGACACCAAGTGAGCCAGTGATATAAAAAATATTGCGCCAGCCAATCACCGGCGCCAGCATGAGCGCAAGCACGAGCCCAACGAGATAGCCGAGAGGAAGTGCGATCTGGAGTGCGCCGAAGATGCGTCCGCGTTTCTCCGGGCCGAAGTAGTCCGAAATCAGGCTGTAGACACCTGGATAGCTGGAATCGTCTATCCCTGTGGAAGCACGCGTGACCAGGAAGGTGGAGAAAGTTGGGGCGAGGGCTGAGAGCCATGTCGTCGCGCCCCATAAAAGAGAGGCAAGAGCGACGAGCCTGGCGCGGGCGTACCGGTCGTACAGGTATCCCCAGACCGGATAAAGGAGACTGCCGACGATCAGAGCCGAGCTGAAAACCGCTCCCATTTGTGTATCTGTGATCCCGAACTCGGCGATGATGTCTGTCGTGAGCGGTCCAATAAGCAGTTTATCGGATTGGTGAAGCAGAATGAAAAGGAAAAACACAAATACGACGAATTTACGGTTGCTGCTTGCATCTCTCATTCTGTTATCCTCCTATTTTTATCCCGTGATAGCGCGCAGGGAAATGAAAATCAGCATACCAAGAATGATGGTTAACATCAGGTTTTTTGTGCGAGCTGAAATCAGAATCGCCGCAATGCCGGCCATGAGATAGCTGTTTGATAAAGACAAATCCGCATTGTGGCCGTCCGGCATCACGATCGCCGGGAGGATTATGGCGGATAAGACTGCTCCAGGGACGAACTTCAAACCCTGCAAAACGATTTCCGGCAGCCTGACACGACTTGTGAAGGCCAGCACGGGATACCTGACGCCAAAGGTAACGGCGAACATACCGGCAATCAGCAGCGCTTCATACATGGCTGGTTCCTTTTCTTGACTGGAATGACTCAATGAGCAGTCCCGCGCCAACACCAAGCATCGCGCCCGCCATCAGCCCAAGCTTATTCGGGAGCGTGTTCGCAAGGACAGCAGTCACACCAGCCACCACGACGGTCAGAGCCATGGGTTTATTAACCACCGTGGGAACAACCACACCGATAAATGTGACACTCATTGCAAAATCCAGCCCCCAACTCAGCGGATCGGGAATCGCCTGACCGGCAACAACGCCGATCACTGTACATAACTGCCAGTTGATGTACATGAATAATGCTGACCCGAAGAAATACCAGTGTTTGTTTGAACCGTCTTCGGATTGATTGTAATGGTTCGCTGTGACGACGAAAGTCTCATCCGTCAACCAGAAGCCAAGCGGAAGAAGCCATCTGTGGGAAAGGTGGGTCATGTGTGGGCCAAGGGTTGTGGAATAGAGTGCATGCCTGATGTTGACGATGAAAGTCGTCAGGACGATGACCGCCAGGCCAGTACCGCTGGCAAACAGGTTCGCGGCGATAAATTGGGAAGCGCCGGCGAAAACAAAGAGGCTCATGCCAATCGTCCCGGCGGGCGAGATACCGGCTGAGACGCTGAAGGCGCCGAAAATAATCCCAAATGGAATCGCGCCGACAACCAGGGGCAGGGTGTCTTTGAATCCTGCCAAAAACTCTTTGCGCATAGACATTAAATCGATCTCGAGTTTATTTCTGTAATTTAAGCTGCATCGCTACCGCCGAATCAGGGCATGCTGACCTGAATTCGACCGATTTTTTAACCGAGCTGGGAACCGCACTTCTGTCAATCTTGTTGAACCCAAACTTTGGGAAGAAGTCAATTGCAGTCTCGGTGAGCAAATAAACTTCTGCCAGTCCGACCGATGTGGCACGGTCAAGTGCTGTTTTCGTCAGTGCGCAGCCGACGCCGCTCCCTCTTGCGCCTTCCTGGACTGCAACCGAACGTAGTAATCCGAATTTGCCGTACACCTCAATCGCCGCGCAGCCGACAAGCGTCTGCCCCTGGTAAGCCCCAAACACGAATTGTGTGTCGTCAGGAAATCCTTCCAGTGGCAGGCCGGAGGATTGCAGGATGTCTTTCGCGTATTGATGCTCTTCTGGTTTGTTTATCGGCTTTATAATCATCTCTGGTCTCTCGTTCATTTGCCGTAATACGCTGGCGATCCAGTTGAGGGTCGTCTGCGTCAGCCAATTCCGGTGGTTGGAAAATGAATGATCGGCGGTTTCATGTTCCAGGTAAGTGGCATGCCCGCCGGCATTAGCAGCCAGAGTTCGGGAATGCTGAATGTGGACAACTTCATCATTTTGACTATGAATCACCATCAAAGGCCTGGGAAAAATCTTCTGAACCTGGGCAACCGGCGAGAATGCTGTGGACAGAGATGCCCATTGGATGGCGAGTTCACTTGGCGTAATCCCTATGAGCCAGGGTGTGTATTCCGCCGCATATTCGACATCAGATAGGTTGAATTGGTCCGGAATGGAGACAGAATTTATGACTGCCACCGCTCGTATTCTGTTATCCGAGGCTGCCGATAGGACAGCGGCCCATCCACCCAGGCTGTGCCCGACCGCAAGTATCCGTTCAGGGTCCACCTGGGGAAAGCTGCCGGCGGCGAAAAAGTCAATCACCGCGGAAATATCCTTCGGGATTTTGCGAACGTCGTAAGCTCCTGAACTGCCCCAGCACCCGCGGTAATGAAAAATGACGGCATTCAGACCGTGTTCCCGGATGGCCAACGCGAGATCGTAGTTTTTCTCGATCCCCGGGATACCGTGAAGGAGAAAAACCGTGGGCAATGGTCCCTCACCAGATCCGCGGAAAAGTGTGCCAAGCATGCGGACGCCATCCACGTCTACATAGAATCCGGATTGACCGTCATTGCTCATTCTTCCACACCTTCCGTCACGATGTCCTTGTTGTTTCTGTCAAATGAATTATTGACTAAGCGATGGTTTTTCGGTGGTGGAGTTTTTCCATTATTCAAGAAAGGGCGGACTCCGTGATCCTGATCGGCCGCGATTCGCACGGCGGTACCATTGCCTGAAAAGGTGTTTCTTTCAATCTGCCAGTTTCTACTCGTGTCATTATCAGGCACAGCCGCGTCGAATTGCGGGATGCGTTTTGACCACAATAAAATTCCATGGCCATTGCCGGTCAATCGATTGCCTTCCGCAACCATATCGATCCCATTTTCTACGGCGATACCGGCCTGCCGGTTGTTGAAAATCTGGTTCCTTTCAAGCCGGTTATTTCTGGAGAAGCCAAGCCAGAAACCATAATTGCTGTTCGCTGCAATGTTTTCCCGGAATACATTCCCACTGGAAAATGTGGCTTCAAACGAAATATTCGGGCTCCATGAGGCGTCATTTTGTATGAAAGTGTTGTCATTGCAGGGTGCAAACCTGCCATCATGCCTCAGGCCGGCAAGGAAAAAGCCGTCGCCGCCGAGCCGGGCATAATTTTTCCGGAAGATGTTGCGTGTCGTCCCATTGACGATTACGAAACCTGCAGCGTCGGCGCCCATATGACCGTTTCCGTTATCTCTAGGGTGCCATCGGCAGCAATAATCTGCGAAGTTATCTTCAAATTCGGAATCGCTTGTGCCTGATAGATAAAATCCGAAACCGCTCGAATAATTCGCATTATTTCCAGATATTTTTAGGTTTTGACAATCGTAGGCCTGGAGACCACAAAATTGGTGTGAAAGTTCGCAATTCTTTATGCTTGCCTGGTTCACGTTGGAAAGCCTTATTCCAGCGGGATACACTGCGGGTTCGTGGAAAATATTAAGGAAGATCGTATTATGGGCGATATCGCCAGTTGACCGAACCGTCACTTCTTCAATCGTTAAGTTTTCGCAATCGATTGCAACGATTCCGTTGTGATATTCTGCGATTGTGAGATTCTTAAGGGTGACATTCTTCAGGTTGCGAAGAGCGATTCCGCTGCCGGTTCGATTGCTGCCCACCAGTATAGCGCCATTGCCGTCTATCGTTATCCCATCCTTCCTGATTTCAATCCCATCCGGCAGGTAACGAGTAGTGGCGTCCAGTTTGGTGTCTGCTGATAAAATCATAGGAGCGAGTATACTATACCCTTATGTATCGAGACGATTTTGTTTTACGCCACATCCGCCTTTTTATCCAGGCAATTGCCAAGGTGCTGGGTCTGATTAAAGATGGAGACCTTGGGTTTGCTCTTGAGACAATCCGTGTCACCTTTATGGATTATCTTGGAATGAGCATCGACGATTTCCTCGGATATCCCGATGAGCGGATGAAAGAATTTCTTTACTTCGGAGAGTTGACGGTAATGGGGCTGAATAAGGCTGCGCTTGCCAGCAATATGCTGGTCAATGCCGGGCACGTCTACCGGGCAAAAGGGGAAGACAAAAAAGCAGTCGCTTGTTTCGAGAAATCCATCCGTCTGCTCCTGGAGATCATGCTTTCTGAAGAAGAAGATCCGGAAATGCCGGATTTCACTCCGACGATCGATGATATTTTGAACCACGTCACATTTGATGAACTTGAAAGCGAAACGCTGGCGCCGTTGACTTTTTATTTCGACCGTAATCAAGCATATGGAAAAGCGCATCTCGCTCTCCAGGTG
Organism: Anaerolineales bacterium; assembly: GCA_041564295.1. Lineage (GTDB taxonomy): Bacteria > Chloroflexota > Anaerolineae > Anaerolineales > JABWBV01 > DATDOR01. Next base: position 6,660 of record JBFGQG010000108.1, read on the forward strand.
CTGTTAAATCGAGCTCCAGAAGATCCTGATACGCGCGACCTTGCGAAATCTTTTTACGTATACCTTTTGGAAGAGACAGACGGGAAACTTTCTGAAGGCGGTCTTTCCAGGACAGAAATCGCTTCAGCGCTTTCCAGGTTATCGTCATAAAAGGCTGAGTATGAGTGAAGAAAAATTATCGGATGATTTCAAGCAGCTGGGAGAAAACCTGGCTGAAATGCTGCGCGCAGCGTGGGACAGGCCAGAACGTAAAGCCATCCAGTCAGAGATTCAGAGTGGGCTGAACGAGTTAGGGCAGGCGCTTAACAAAACGGTTAATGACTTCTCAGAGTCGGATGTGGGCCAGAAGGTAAAAACTGAAGTCGGCGAGATCAGGGCGAAAGTTCAAGGTGGTGAAGTCGAAGATGCCATTCGCGCCGATGTGCAATCAGCATTGAAGTCTGTTAATGGAGAACTGGAAAAGCTGATTTCGAAGATAAGAAATACAAAAGTAGAATGAATAAAGCGGCCTGGAACGGCCGTTTTTTCTTAGAAGGGTGATTAAGACGAGGATTCAGGATAGCGGCACGGTCACCGCCAACCTGGTGCCCTGGCCCTGGGAAGACTGGATTTCCAGCGCCCCGCCCATCAGCTTCACGCGCTCGTTCAGACCGATCAACCCAAACCTGCCAGGAGGAATCGAATCCGGCTCGAATCCGCGCCCGTCGTCCTGGACAACGAGCTGGACCTGTTCCGGCTGCATTTTCAACATGACTGAGACCGAGTTGGCCTCGGCATGTTTTTGTGCATTGACAAGCGCTTCCTGTGCGACTCGAAATAGCCCGACTTCGATCCGCGCTGGTAGTGGCTGATGATTTCCTACTGTCGTCACGACAATATGCAGCTTCAAATTTTTCCGGTACACCTCTGCCAGGTCATTCAGCGCTTCCGGGAGCGATTTTCCGTCCAGCGAGGCAGCGCGCAGGTCCAGGACCGATCGGCGAGCTTCGTCGAGTGATGCTCGTGTCATGCGCATTGCGGCCTGTACAAAGTGTTGAATGTCTTCCGGGGTTTTTCCGGAATCGATCATAGCATCAACCGCTTCCAGGTTCATCGCGATGCCAGTCAACCCTTGGGCAAGAGTATCATGGATTTCTCTCGCGAGGCGGTTTCTTTCCTCCAGGGCTCCCAGTTGGCGGCTCTGGTTATATAAGCGCGCGCGTTCGATCGCCATGCTCAGCATATCGCCAGCGGTGTGGAGGAGCCTCAGGTCTTCTTGAGACAGTTCACGCCAATCCGTGCTGGCTACATTCAGCACTCCGAGTTTCTTATCGTTCGCGTACAGCGGGACTGAAGTATGGTATTTAAGTCCTTCGGTATCTTCCAGATACCTCAGCCTGGAACAAGTAATGAAATTGATGTTTGCCGCACCGGCGAGGTCGCCAGCAAGGTAAGTCTCGAGGCAGTGACATAAGCCTTCCATTCTCTCCGGCCGGTTGTTTAAAGCGGGGGGCAGGTTCTGTGCGGCTGCCAGGTAAGAATAAGCAGTTTCTTCATGCAGCAGCCAGATCCATGCTGTCGGCAGGTCGAATAGTTCCGCCAATTTACTCAGACTGGTGCGTAGGATCTCGTCCAGGTCAGCGGTCTTATTCAGCGTCTCAGCAATCGCGTTGAGGATGGTCAGTTCTCTGTTTCTGCGAGCGAGGGGTTCTTCTTGCATTGAAATTATTCTACTGGATACGGAAATAATTTAGCTTCCATTCTACTTGTTTTGATTTTACTCGCAAACATGAGGACAGTGATCGATCGCGATACAGGCTGGCGTGTCCGTTGTCCTGCGGGTAAAATCTCTCGACCAATTATGTTAAAAGACATACGCAGAAAAATTTTGAAAAACGGTTACCGGCTGCAGTTGAAATTATTTGTCGCTCCTTTTTTGATCGGCAGCATCGCGTTAATTCTACTACCTGCAGTAGCCACGTTCATGTACGCTTTCCTGAAGTACAACGGAGTCGATCCGCCTCAATTTGTCGGGTTGCAGAACTTCAAACGGCTTGTGGAGTCTGATTATGTGCGGATTTCGCTTTTTAACTCCGGCATTTTCTTGTTGCTCGCAGTGCCTGTTCGTCTGCTTGCGGCATTAGGACTGGCTTTGCTCATGCAGGGAAGAGGCAGATTATTCGGGCTGTATCGAGCGGCAATATATCTGCCGACGATAATACCGGAAGTCGCTTATGCCCTGGTATGGTTATGGATTTTTAACCCTGTATCAGGCCCTTTAAACATCGTTCTGTCACAAATGGGTTTCGGTGCGCCTGCATGGCTCGCGGACCCGGACCTCGCTCGAATTGCAATCGTTATTATGCTGAGTTTCCAGATCGGAGAAGGGTTTATCGTCTTGCTGGCAGGTTTGAAAAACATCCCCCGGTCATATTTCGAATCAGCCCGGGTGGATGGCGCATCGAGCATTCAAGCCTTTTTTAAGATTACACTGCCGATGCTGTTGCCGTGGATACTGGTTCTTGTGTTTCGTGACTTGATAGTAAGTTTGCAGAGCACTTTTACGCCGTCCTTTGTAATGACTTACGGCGGTCCGTTTTACGCGACGACCTTTGCGCCACTCTTGTTATATGAGGTGGCTTTTGATTTCTTTGATTATGGTCTGGCAGCTGCTCTCCTG